>JAAZLU010000198.1 GCA_012799165.1 Clostridiales bacterium | reverse complement strand
TAATCACATATATCGGGACATCCCATTTGGAAAAGCTGGGCAGTCGCGATGCGATTGCGGAGGGTAAGCTTCAGATTGTAAAGAATTTTTCAAATGAAAATGTTTTGATATATAATTCGGACAGCGATTACCTCAGCGAAGCTGAGATTGCGAGGCGCACAGGCGGGGAGTTCAGGATGTTCTCCGTTGGAAGCTCCGAGCACTGCGACCTGCGGGTGAGGAGCCTGCGGGCCTGCGAGAGCGGCGGCATAAGCTTTGCTCTGGAACATGGAATTTCGCGCCAGGTGATAAACATGCCCGTCCTCGGGACTCATAACGCCATAAATGCGGCGCTCGCAGCGGCGGTAGGACTGGTCTACGGAGTGGATCTTGAGGCTGCCGCCAAGGCTCTCTCCGAGCCGGGGCACAACCCCCGCAGGCTGGAGCTGCACGAGATTGCGGGCGTGCTGTTGATAGATGACAGCTACAACGCCAGCCCCGAATCCATGAAGGCGGCGCTGGATGCCTTCGATAAGTTGAGGGCGGAGCGGAAGATAGCGATATTGGCAGACATGCTGGAGCTGGGAAGCGGCGAACAGGGGGGTCACGAGGCGGTCGGAATAAGGATTGCAAGTTCGACTGTGGATAAACTCTATGCGATAGGACCTCGGGCGAAGACATATGTGCAGCCGGCGTCTTACAAGAACGACATTCAGATAATTTACAGTGAGAAGCTCGAAATGGTTGAGGACAGGATAATGCGGGATATAGGCCCGGGAGATGCTGTACTTATAAAGGGCAGCAATATAACCGGCGTCGCGGATCTGGCACAGAGGCTGAAGGCTGAGCTGCGAGACAGGGAGGAGGGTGGACTTGATTAAGGCAATCATTGCGGGGCTTATAGCCTTCAGCGTCTCTTGTCTTCTGACAAAGCTGGAGATACCCATGCTCAGGAGACTTCGCGCCGGGCAGAGCATACGGGAGGACGGCCCCGAATCGCACCTCTCCAAGGCAGGAACTCCTACCATGGGCGGGCTTTCCATGATAGCCACAGCTGTGCTTCTTGGCCTGATTTTTTCGCGCAGCAAGGATATGATTATCATGATGCTTTCGACTCTTGCCTTCGGCTTCGTGGGTTTTGCCGACGATTGGCTCAAGGTGGTTCAAAAAAGAAATCTGGGTCTTTCGGCTCTTCAGAAGATTGCCCTTCAGCTGGTTTTTTCGTCCGGCTTAGCTTATTTCGGCTACAGCCGGGGTGCTTCGATAATGCTTCCGTTTGGTGGCGGACTTTTGAATATGGGTGGATGGTATATTCCCTTTGCAATCTTTATGATCCTCGCCATGGTAAATGCCGTGAATCTGACCGACGGGCTGGACGGGCTGGCGAGCAGCGTCACCGCGATAGTGGCTTGTTGCTTCGCTGTAATCACGGAAGGGGATATCTCTCTGTTTTTTTTGATAATCAGCGGATGCTGTTTGGGATTTTTGGTTTTCAATAGGCATCCTGCGAAACTGTTTATGGGTGACACCGGTTCCATGGCGCTTGGCGGGGCTTTGGCTGCAGGAGCGATATGCTCAAATACGGAAGCCGCGCTGCCCATTGCGGGAGGAATTTATGTGATTGAGGCGCTTTCGGTTATAATACAGGTGATCGTTTTTCAAACATGCAACGGGAAGCGATTTTTCCGCATGTCTCCGCTCCACCACCATTTCGAGATGGGCGGATGGAGCGAGATCAAGGTCGTCGGAGTTTTTTCACTCGTTACCGGGTTGCTGGGCGGGCTTACCATATTGATGTTTCGAGGCTAATCTATGAAAAAGATTTTAATCGCTGGATTGGGAAGATCCGGATTGGCATCCGCAAAGATGCTCGCCGGCGCGAACGAGCTATGCTGCTGGGATTGCAAGCCCCGCAGTTCTTTCGACGAGCTTAGCCTCGCGGAGCTTGAATCTCTCGGAGTGAGTTTATGTTTCGGTGAGGCTCCCGAACTTGAAGACTTCGACGAGCTTTTATTGAGTCCCGGCATCTCCGCCGAAGGAGAACTTGCAAAGCGTGCGCGCTCGCTGGGCATTCGGGTTACGGGAGAGCTCGAAGCAGCCTTCGAAAATTGCAGAGGAAAGTTCGTGGCGATTACTGGAACGAACGGAAAGACGACGACTACGGAGCTGAGCGGCGAGATGTTCAAGGCTGCGGGTCTCAAGGCAGAAGTTGTCGGAAATATTGGCCTTGCGGCATCGTCGAGGGCCGCGGAGGCTGACGAGGACTCTTACATGATTACCGAGGTTTCGAGTTTTCAGCTGGAGACCGCCGATAGTTTTAGGCCATTCATTTCGGCCATACTCAATTTGACGCCCGATCATCTCGACCGGCACGGAAGTTTCGAGGAGTACATCCGAATGAAGGCGAGGATATTCGTAAATCAAACGGGAGAAGATATATTCGTTTACAATGCCGACGATGTGGAAGCAGAGAAGCTCGCGCAGACATGCAGGACGAAAAAGTTTGCCTTTTCCAGGAAGTTCAAGCCACAGACACCCTGCGCTTTCGCCCGCGGCGGAGTACTGTGTGTAGATGAGGGATGCGGGGAGATAGAGATTATAGAGACGCGGGATATACGCATACCGGGGGCTCACAACTTGGAGAATGCTCTCGCTGCGACTGCAATCAGCTTTTCCGCGGGAATAGATGCAGATATTATAGCCTCGGTGCTGCGAAGCTTTGAGGGTGTGGAGCACAGGATAGAATTCGTGCGGGAACTCGCCGGCGTGCGCTATATAAACGATTCTAAGGCGACGAATCCGGACTCCGCAATAAAGGCGATAGAGGCCGTGAGCCCACCGATAATTTTGATTGCGGGAGGCTACGAGAAAAATTCCGACTTCAGGGAATTGATAGAATTGTTTGCGGGGAGAGTTAAGCATCTGCTGCTTTTGGGGACGACCGCGAAGCGATTTGCCGCTTCGGCGATAGCCTGCGGCTTCGATGCGGATAAAATAACTTTCGCGGACAGCATGAGCGGTGCTGTAAAAACAGCTGCAAAGCTGGCGGAAGCGGGGGACAGCGTTCTGCTTTCTCCTGCCTGCGCAAGTCTGGATATGTACGCTAATTACGAGGAGCGCGGGAAGGAATTCAAGAGCCTGGTTAAGGCGCTGTGAGCTAAAGTGAAGGCGAAGCAAGTAAGTGGACAAAAAATAATCAAGAAAAAGCCGGAAGGAGATTTTCTTCTCCTGGGTCTTACTCTGGCGCTCTCGCTTTTCGGGACGGCCATGGTGTTTTCGGCGAGCTATTATCTATCTTTGAGCAAACACGGAAACGAGTACAGCTTCCTCAAGCAGGATGCCATGTGGATGATGCTCGGATGGATAGCCTTCGCTTTCTTAGCTTTTTTCGATTACCATCAACTTAAGAAGTTGGCAATTCCGGCACTGGTAGTGGGAGTAATATTGCTTATTCTCGTATTTTCGCCCCTGGGAGTGCCCATAAGGAATGCCCGCAGATGGTTGGATTTCAAGTATTTTACAGTGATGCCCGGGGAGATTATAAAGTTCAGTCTGATAATTTTTATAGCAAAATTCTACGGGGATGATCCTGAGAAGATAAACAGGTTAAAAGACGGCATCGCTCCCATGCTCGCGATACTCGCCGTGGTCGGCGTGCTTATAGCGAAGCAACCCAACTTCTCTACCATGGGTATAGTCGTCATGCTTATCGTAGGCATGATGTTTGTGGCGGGATTGAAACTGCGCTGGGTTCTGCTATTCATTGCGGCGGGAGTGGCTGGCTTTGTGGGAATCGTAGCGACCAAGGGAGGCTATGTACTCAAGAGGGTTAAGATAATATTCGATCCCTTCAGCGATATGCTCGGCGACGGTTACCAGGTGGTTCAGTCCCTTCTGGCTCTTGGAAGTGGAGGAGTTACGGGGGTGGGCCTTGGAAGGAGCATACAGAAGGCTCTGTATCTGCCGGACGCTCCGAACGATTTTATTCTCGCAATAATAGGCGAGGAGTTAGGGCTGATAGGCGTGCTTGTGCTGATGGCAGTGTATATGCTGCTGATTTGGCGCTGCTTCAGGGTGGCTATAAAGGCGCCGGATTACTACGGTATGCTATTGGCCGCCGGAGTGGGGCTGCTTCTTGCGCTGCAGGTCGTGCTCAACATTGCGGTCATCTCGGCGTCGTTTTTTCCCACGGGCGTGATCCTACCGTTTATATCCCTGGGCGGAAACGCGACGGTTATAATGCTTTCCCTTGTGGGAATCTGTTTTAATATTTCGCGGCAATCCGCGCAGGACGAATAAGGAGGTCGCTCTATGAAAGTTATAATGAGCTGCGCAGGTACGGGCGGACATATATATCCGGCAATTGCAATCGCGGATAAGATTCGCAGAATGAAACCCGAAGCCGAGATTCTCTTTGTGGGAACTAAACAAGGTATGGAACAGAAATTGATAGTCGGTGCGGGCTACGATATCAAGGGGATAGACGCCAGCGGATTCGACCGAAAGAATCTGCTGAAGAATTTTAAGACGGTTTTTGATATCTACAGCGGCGGAAAGCAGAGCGAGGAGATTATACGGGAGTTCAAGCCGGATCTGGTTATAGGGACGGGTGGCTATGTTACGGGCATCTTCCTTCGCAAGGCTTCCAAGATGGGTGTGCGCTGCTTTATACACGAGCAGAATGCAATCCCCGGGGTGGCTAACAAGATGCTCCAGAACTATGTGGAAAAGATATTTATTTCCTTTGAGGAATCGCGCAATTATTTCGACAGCAAGGATAAACTCGTTTTGAGCGGGAATCCTATACGCAAGGAGTTTTTAATAGAGGATGTGCAGGACGCCAGAGCTAAGCTGGGGCTTGAGCCGAGCGATTTTATGTTGCTTGCGACAGGCGGGAGCTTGGGCGCGGCACTCCTAAACGATGCTATAATCGACCTGGTTAAGGCACTCGCGGACGCTCCGCGCGGAGTAAAACTATATTTCGTTAGCGGAAAGCGCTATTACGACGAGGTGAGGGAGAAGTTGTCCGTGGTGGCCGATGCAAAGGACTTTGTGCAGCTTATCGACTATGCTGAAAATATGCCGACGCTGATGTGTGCGGCCGACCTTGTTATAAGCAGGGCGGGAGGCAGTGCCGTTTCGGAGATTATCGCCTGTGGAAAGCCCTCCGTGCTCGTACCTTCTCCGAATGTGACGAATAATCACCAGCACCACAATGCGAAAGCTGTCGCGGATGCATCCGCTGCCGTCATGATCGAGGAGGACGCTATCCGCGGAGATTTGAGGATATTCACATCCGCGATTATGCAGCTCATATTAAACAGAGAACGTTTAAACTTAATGGCGCAGAGCGCGAAGAATATAGCTGTCTTCAATGCTGTTGACATAATCTATGAACATATTAAAATTTAGGAATGAGCGATAATAGCAATTACAAGAAAAAAAATGAGGAGTTCTCGGATGCGGAGCTTTCGGATATTGAAAAGCCCCGGCCGAAGGGCAAGAAGCCCAGGAAGAAGAAACGCAGGCGCAAGTTTTACTTCCTGCGCTTCCTGCTTTTTTGTCTTGCTTGTTTTCTGATTTATAAGGGGATGGATTCCTCATATTTTACCGTAAAGAACTTTAAAGTCAGTGGAAATATGTTCTACACCCCCGCCCAGATAATCGACATGTCCGGCCTTAAGACGGGTGTAAATCTCTTTTTTGAGACTAAGACGAGGCCAGCAAGGGATAAACTCCTCGAGGACCCCTACATAAAGCTTGCGGATATTCGTAGAAGGATGCCGGACATCATAGAGATAAATATAACCGAGAGGCTGGAATATGCTGCG
>JAAZLU010000197.1 GCA_012799165.1 Clostridiales bacterium | reverse complement strand
TTTCGGATAAGATCGGTATTGTTTTTCCGATTCTCAGCCGCAATCGATTTGCCATTGCACTCAAAGGCATCGCCAAATCGGGGAAAAAGATTTACATCCAGTTCAGCTATCCTTCCGACGAGGTTGGCAACTCTTTGATGGATGTCGATATTATGGAAGAGCATAACATCAATCCTTATTCCGACTGTTTAAGCAAAGAAGATTATAGAAAAATTTTCGGCGAGCAGGTCTCGCACCCGTTTACCGGCATAGATTATGTACGGCTCTACGAAGAACTCTCCGTCTATCCCGGACAGATAGAGGTGTTCTTCTCTAACGATTTGAAAGATATCCTGCGCTACACGGATGAAGTGTTGCTTGCCAATACCCACAACAGTGATAAGTTTGCGAAGAAATTACTTTCTTTGGGGGCAAAAAAGGCACTGACTCTGAAAGATGTGTGCAAGGAAAATCGCGGCAGCGGATATAATCCGCAGTACGGTCTGCTCGGCTCCAATACTGCCGGCGAGGAAAGGTTGAAATTATTCCCGCGCGATTCACTCGGAACGGTAAAGCTTATACAGGAGAAGATTTATAAGCAAACGGGCAAGAAAGTTGAAGTTCTCATTTATGGAGACGGCGCCTTTAAGGACCCGATTGGCAAAATCTGGGAATTGGCGGATCCGGTGGTTTCTCCCGGCTTTACCGAGGGCCTGCGCGGACGCCCCGACGAGTTGAAATTAAAGTATCTGGCGGATAACGAATTGGCGGATTTGCACGGCGAAGAGCTCAACGAGGCGATGCGCCACATAATTGCCGAGAAGGATCATGGCAGCGATAAACACGACTCCCTGGGAACTACACCCAGGCAGTTGAGCGATCTTTTGGGTAGCCTCTGCGATCTCGTCAGCGGCAGCGGCGACAAAGGTACTCCGTTCGTTGTGGTTCAGGGATACTTCGATAACTACGCCAGCGAGTAAAACAGATAGATTTGTTTTGCTTTTGCCCCAGCCTTGTCGGGATGCAGTAAAAAAAGGCCATCAAAGGCCTTTTTCTTTTGCTCTCGCTCATCCGGCTGCGCTGCGGCATCGGACTTATTGTGTCGTTGCTGTGCTGAAATAAGCAAGGTAGTAAGCAAGACGAGTTTTATTCCTGCGTTTTAAGATAATCGCTTCTACCCCATTCGTAGAGGTCTTTGCCTTCACAGTCTATTATTACTGTCGCCGGGAAGTCCACGACTTCGAGCTTTCTTATTGCCTCGGCTTGAAGATCCTCGTACGCGACAACTTCAGATTTTTTGATGCACTTGGATAACAGTGCGCCTGCGCCGCCTATGGCACCGAAGTAGACGCAGCCGTGCTCCTTCATCGATTCCACTACGCCCTTTCCACGCTTGCCCTTGCCTATCATGCCTGTGAGCCCTTGCTCTATGAGCGCCGGACTATAGGCATCCATTCTATAGGAAGTCGTCGGTCCTGCGGAGCCTATAGGCTGTCCCGGCTTTGCGGGCGAGGGGCCGACGAAAAAGATTATCTGGTTTTTTAGGTCCACGGGTAGAGGCTTTCCCTCATCCAACAAATCGCATAGCCTCTTGTGAGCCGCGTCGCGCGCGGTATATATAACTCCGCTTATGAGCACCGCATCTCCGCTCTTTAAACTGCGGGCAGTTTCGGGGCTCATCGGT
>JAAZLU010000196.1 GCA_012799165.1 Clostridiales bacterium | reverse complement strand
GGCGGTTGTAGAAGGTAAAACCTGGGCCGATATAGGCCTGCCGCAGCTTTACGGCTCGATACTGGTAAAAACTACGGATCCGACCAAGTCGAATTCCGGGAATATGTTCGCGGGGCTTTTGGCCAACGCCATGAACGGCGGCAAAGTTGTCGACTCAACATCTATCCACAAAGTCCTTCCCGATTTAAAGGGTTTCTTTAAGAGGCTCGGGTATATGGATACTTCGTCTGCGGATTTGTTCGATCAGTTCCTAAAGATGGGGGTGGGTTCATACCCCATGATAGCCGCCTACGAAAATCAGATTCTGGAATTTGCGATCAATAATCCCGATATATGGGCGAAAGTCGGAGACGACATATGTATAATCTACCCTACTCCCACGGTCTATTCTTCCCATGTGATGATTGCCCTGGACGATAAAGGAGACTATGCCATAGACGCGCTTATGGATCCCGTAATCCAGGATATAGCGTGGAAGGCTCACGGATTTAGGACGGGAGTTTCCGGAAATCAGGACGAGACGGATATTTTCGGAGTAAACGGAGTTATATCTCAGGTGACAGGCGTAATGCCCATGCCTGATTTTAAAACAATGGATATAATCGTAAAAGCACTTTCTAATTAGGAGGGGAACATGGCAAACATAACTTTAGATGATCTACAAAAAAAATCCGGAAGGGACTTACAGGCGGCTGCGGATGCGGAGAGCTTAGTGGCGGAAGTTAAGGGTGAGCTTGCGGTAATCGACAAGGGCGAATTGCAGCCCGAACAGAGACAGAGAGTCGACGAGATAAAGGGCGAACTCGATTTGCTCGACTCCAATCAGACCATAACCTTCGGAGTCGGCGCGCAAAGAAAGCTTTCCGATTTTTCCGACACTATACTGAATAAGATAAAGAATAAGGATACCGGAGAAGTAGGCGTTCTTTTGTCGGATTTGCTTGTAAATGTTAAGGGTCTGGAGATCGATGAGCTGGGAGAGTCCAAGGGCCTTTTGGCAAACATACCTTTCCTCTCGTCCATAAGCAAAAAGATCGAAAGATTTAAGACCAAATACGAGAATGTGGAAGTTCAGATAGACAGGATAGAGGGACAGTTGGATAAGGCGAGGATTCAGATGCTTAAGGACATCACGATGTTCGACGAGCTCTATGCCAAAAACTTAGAGTACTTCCACGATTTGCAGTTATACATAAGGGCCGGCGAGGAAATTATAGAGGAAACCAGAAATGTGACCCTCCCCAAGCTCAGGCAGGAAGCCGCTGAATCCGGAGACCATATGTCGGCGCAGCTCGTGTCGGATTTTGAAGAAACCGTAAACCGCTTCGAAAAAAAGGTGCACGATCTTAAACTCTCCAAGACCATGAGCATCCAGACCGCGCCGCAGATAAAGCTTATCCAGAATAACGACAAACTGCTCGTGGATAAGATTCAGACAGCGATACTGAATACCATACCTCTTTGGAAGAGCCAGATAGTTATCGCTCTGGGGCTTGCTCGTCAGGAATCCGCCCTCAAACTTCAAAAGGAAGTGAGCGACACGACCAACGAGCTGCTCCTTAAGAATTCGGCAAAGTTAAAGCAGAATACTGTGGAAGTGGCGAAAGAATCGGAGAGAGGAATAATAGAAATAGAAACCCTTAAGCAAGTCAACAAAGACCTGATAGACACAATAAACGAGACTATAAAGATACAGCAGGAAGGTCGCGCAAGGCGCGTAAAGGCGGAAGAAGAGCTTATCGCAATCGAAGACGAGCTCAAAAATTCGCTGCTTGCTGCAAGAGAGAAATAAGCCTTTTTAAAGCGGGATAAATCGAAAATCCGAACTCGAAAACGAGTTCGGATTTTTCATTATTAATTTTTCAGTTATAGTGCTGCTGTTATAGCTCTGTCATCTGTAATACCTCAATATAAGGACCGGCTTCATTCATCTCGCCTACTTTTCCGAATTTAATATCTCCTGCACTGAAAAATCCTACATAAGTTATATCGCCGCTCACCGGATCAGTATATATATACTCTACTCTATATTGATTACCCACGAGCGTATAGGAAAGATCATCATCTATATAGAATGGATCGGACGGTGCGGGGAATTCCAGTTTTTGAATATATATACTTCCCTGTTCCGGAATCGCAACCGTAATCGTCAGCTTGCCGTCTGCTACAATAACAAAGCTGACATTCGTGAAGTTGACATTGCTGTTCGTAAAGTTCCCCGAACTCAGGTTCATGTTGTATGTTCCGGGATCCGTGCCGCTCGCGATTGGAATTCCTCCGGTTCCGGTAAAGCTAAAGTCGGATTCGGCATAAAGATTGAGCGGATCGCTGATTGTTGACGTATAGCCGCTTACGCTTTGTGCCTGGCCGCTGTATTCACAGTTTGCGCTGTTGCCGGTAATATTTACCGTCACCGTGGAGGACACCGGAGTTATCGTCAGTGCACCGTCGACTACCTCAAACACGACATTCGTAAAGTTATTATTACTGGTGTTCGTGAAATCTCCCGGACTCAGGTTCATGTCGTATGTTCCGGCATTCGTGCCGCTCACACTCGCGCTGCCGCTGAATGTGAAGTCTGACTCCGTGTAAAGAGGATTGTTGCTCGATACAGAGTAGCCCGTAAGAGTCCTCTCCTCTCGATTATATTCATAGCTGGCGCTGTTCTCGGTAATCGTTACCGTCACCTGTGAGCTTACAGGACTGATCGCAAGCCTGCCATCAAATACATCGAACACGACACTCGAGAAGTTACTGTTTGTATTTGTGAATTGTCCCGGATCCAAGCCCATGGGATATGTTCCAGCATTCGTGCCGCTCACACTCGCGCTGCCGCTGAATGTAAAGTCTGATTCCGTGTACAGAGAGTCGTCGATTGATACGGCGTAACCCGTAATCGTCCTCTCCTCGCCATTGTATTCATAGGCAGTGCTGCTTCCGGAAATATATACAGTTACCGTAGAGGAGATCGGAATAATCTCAAGCCAGCCGTCTTCTTCAATAGTAAACACGACACTCGTGAAGTTGCTGTTGGTATTAGTGAATTGCCCTGAATTCAGGCCCATGCTGTATATTTCGGCATTCGTACCGCTTGCGCTCGCACTGCCGCTGAATGAGAAATCTGCTGCCGTGTACAGAGGATTGTTGCTCGATGCAGTTTAGCCCGTAACCGTCTGCTCTGTGCCGTCGTACGGACAAGTTTGAGTATTACCCTCAATCGATACCATAACCGTAGAGGATACGGGCCTGACCGTAAGCGTGCCGAGATTTTCCGTGAGCGTATAGTTTGCAGGATTCGTATTACCCCAATTAATATCGTAGGTATTAGATGAACTTCCCGCATCAATCCGGCTACCCGTAGCCGTTACAGTCGCAGTCTCCCCGGCCACAAGACCTTCAATGCTTGCGCTTCCTTCTGTAAGCTCCGTTCTGTCGTATTCCTTTTCGGCACTGCCGGTAGTTACTGTTACTTCCTTCGGGGTTATCGTAAGCTGCCCGGCTACAAAGCTGATAACATCATAGCTCGCACTTACATCTGCTCCGCTTGCCTCGTCTATTATGACGACTTCGCCTGTAAATTCACCGTCGTAATCGCCGACGTCTGTGCCGACAGGTGCCGTATAGCTTAAGCCTTCATATCTGTGCCCCGGCAGAAGTCCGGTAACTACTATGTCGCTTAAGCTCTTCTCGCTTCCGTCATATGGCATTTCGGCACTTTGACCCGCAATAATTACCTCCCTGAAATTCTGATTGCCGGGATCTTCATCGTCGCCGGAATCGCCTTGGTCGTATACAATATCGCTGTCTTCCGTATTGTTTTCGGGTGACTCATTGTGCGGTATCTCCGATGTTCCGTCATCGGGCTTGTCGGGGCCGCCGAAACTGTTGATAAACGCCTTCCAAAGCGCCAGCTCCTCTAAAAAGCGACTGTAGCTTTCCTGGTTGGGACTGCCGTCTAAACGGGGAGCTATCTCGCCAACCCGTGGAAGGCCGACATGGTTGGGACCCTCAATCATCTCTTCTATTCGCTCTACTATGCGCTCTGCCTGCGATGCAAGGGTACCGTTCCGCCGTAAGTTGTATCTCATCCCCACACGGCCGTTGCCAACTAAGATATCAAGAAACCCATTTCGATATTGGACATAGAACTCCGTTCCCCTGATTCCCATTACGGCAGTAGGAGTTCTTACCTCAAACTTCGAGCCCTCGCTGAGTTTTTTGTTGACCTTGCAGCCTACACCGCCGGACTTTATCGTTATGTAAGTCGTCTCTTTATCGCCGCTCTTTTTAAGTCCGGAAAATACGACGACGCTGCTGTGCGGAATTATAATTTCCACATCCTCATAGACGAGTACCGCCCTGCTGTCGGTGCCGGTAATAACAGTGTCGCCCTCATCCAACTTCATTCGCACAAAGGCCTTAAAGCTCTTCTCGCTGCCCGCCCGCTTAACCTGGACGCTGCCCTCGAGCTCGGTCATCTCCGCGGATGTGTTCGAAGCGGCTACTGCCGTATATGCCTCGAAGCTCCCGGCGCACAGCAACAGCAATAAAAACACTGTGATTAATATTCTCGCGATCCTCTTCATAACCGCCTCCCTGTTTTCAAACAGTATATGATTTTGCAATTCCTACGTTATGTTTGTAATTTTGCTATATCTTCTTTGTATATTTCAGCATTACTGCTTAATACCCATAACTTCGAATATCTCCACAACATTCGCCTTGCCTTTAACCTTTAATTCGCCGAGAGGATTCACTTCCACTTTATCTTTGACCAGATCGTAAGTCGCGCGCGATATGAGTATCTGACCCGGCGCGGCATTGCTCTCGAGCCTCGCCGCCGTGTTTACCGTATCGCCTATGGCGGTATAGTCCATCCTGTGAGAAGCTCCGATGTTTCCGACGATCGCCTCTCCCGTGTTGATGCCTATGCCGAAGCTGACCGTGCGTCCGTATTTTTCGAGAAGCTTGTTGCCGAGTTCCTCCGAGCCCTGCTTCATATGCAGCGCGGCCTCCACAGCCCGGAACGCATGGTCTTCCAGTTCGAGCGGCGCCCCGAAGAGGCCCATCGCCGCGTCGCCTATATATTTGTCTAGAGTGCCCTCGGTTTTGAATATCGACTGCGCAACCAACTCAAGATATTCGTTTAATATACCGACGACCTGCTCCGGCTCCAGGCTCTCCGACATGG
>JAAZLU010000195.1 GCA_012799165.1 Clostridiales bacterium | reverse complement strand
TTCCTCCGCTAAATTCAAGGTATTTATGCATTTTATACCCATTTTTGTAATATTGCACAATATAATACCACAGATTATTGCTCGATACAATGATTTGTCACACTAAAACAAAAAAAACCGACGCCCCGATATTGCGAGCGTTTCGGGAGTGTTCGGTTTTCTTTTGCATCTAAACTCGCTTTAGTCGATAAACCATACATGAGTCCCTAATATCTATATGTAGGTCTTTGCAATTTCCTCCCCTCTCAGGCATCTGAGCCCGCCCTGAGCCAAGGCCAGCATTTCGTCTTCTCCCGGGTAGACGACCACGGGTGCTATCCAACTGACATACTCGCTTATTTTGGAAGTGACGAGCTCGCTATAAGCTACGCCTCCCGTAAGTATTATGGCCTCCGCCTTGCCTTTAAGAATGACGGAGTATCCTCCTATGGCCCGGGCTATCTGATAACAAAAAGCATCGAGAATAACTGCCGCTTTTTCATCCGTCTCCGCCCGGAACACGAGCTCTCTTATGTCATTGGTGCCAAGAAGTGCTACTATTCCGCCCTTGCCGTATATTAGGGATTTAATTTCCTGAAGGCTGTATTTGCCGCTGAAGCAGAGCTCCGCAAGAGCTGCAGCAGGAATGGTTCCGGCTCTTTCTGGAGCGATTGGACCCTCCCCGCTCAGAGCATTATTTACATCGATAATCTGCCCCTTGTGGTGAGCCCCGACGCTTATTCCTCCGCCCATGTGAGCCACTATTACATCTATATCCTCATATTTACGAGAGCGTTCAGCGGCGTATCTTCTTGCCACAGCCTTCTGGTTGAGGGGATGGGATATGGGGACTCGCTTAATTTCGGGTATTCCCGTAATCTTTGTCATCTCCAAAGTTTCATCCACCACAACCGGATCCAGAATATAAGCCGGGCAGCCTGCTTCCGCAGCTATCTCGGAAGCGAGTATGCCGCCGAGATTTGAGGCATGCTGACCATTGATACCGATTTTGAGATCTCTTATGAGGGCATCGTTTACGGTATATGTGCCTCCGGGTATGGACTTGAGTAAGCCGCCCCTCCCGACTACGGCATCGAGCTGCTTTACATCGAGATGCTTTTCCTTAAGGAAATTGAGTATTAGTTCCTTGCGAAAGTCCTTTTGGCTGAAAATTGTGGGATATTTCTTAATCTCCTCGGTACTGTGCCTCAAAGTTTCGGTAAAAACAGCTTCCTCATCTCTGAAATAAGCAATTTTTGTCGATGTGGAACCGGGATTTATAACGAGCTGTTTAAATTCCATTCTCAGAACCTATCCTTTGAAATTCGCTGTAAAAGCCGCGAGGGCTATCGAGAAGATTCTCGTATCAAAGTTATCCGCTCTCGATGTCATAATTACGGGGACGGAAGCTCCCAGCAAAATTCCTCCGGATCTGAAGCGTCCAGCAAAAGTCAGGGTCTTATATACCGCATTGCCTGTTTCGATATTCGGAACAAGAATTATATCGGCCCGCCCGGCAACCGGTCCGCCCACGCCTTTGTGCTTTGCCGCTTCTTGGGAAAGGATATTATCCATAGCCAAGGGCCCGTCGACCACGCAGTTTTTAATCTGGCCTCTATCGCACATCTTGGCAAGAACCGCTGCGTCCAAAGTGGCCGGCATATCGGGATTTACGAGCTCTAAGGCGCAGAGCGCCGCAACCTTCGGAACATCTATGCCTACGGCCCTTGCAAGGCCGACGGCATTGACGATAATCTGAGATTTTTCCTGAAGGGTGGGAGCTATGTTGAAGGCTGCGTCGGTCAGAAAAATGAGCCTACCTAAATGCGGTACTTCAAAAACACCCGCATGCGACATGAGCCTACCGCTGCGAAGACCTTGCTCTTTATCCAGCACGGCGCGCAGAAAGCTTGCACTGTCTATAAAACCTTTCATCAGCAAATTGGCTCTTCCGCAGGAAACGAGCTCCACAGCCTTGCGGGCGGCTTCATGCTTATCCTTTGCATCGACAATTTCAAAGGCGCTTATATCGACTCCTATGCCTTCCGCGATCCTTTTTATCTCATCCGAATCGCCCACGAGCACCGCTTCCGCTATATCTTTTTCTCTTGCGGCAACGATGGCCTTTATAACGACATCGTCCTGAGCTACAGCAACCGCTATGGTTCCGCTTTTAAGGCCTCGGGCTTTTTCAACCAATTCGTTCACAGATGAAATCATTTGACCCTCCAAAGGCTCAGCAAACTTCGAGCGTCCAGCCTTTCTTGTCTTCGATCTTTCCAGTCTGTATACCGGTTATGGTATCGTAGAGCTTTTGACTGAGTGGGCCTACCTCGTTGTTGTTGATTATCATTACATTGTCGCCCCATTTCAGACGTCCAACTGCGGATATGATGGCAGCCGTACCCGTTCCCCAGATCTCCTCGAGCTTTCCGGCCTCGTGAGCGTCGGCGAGTTCCTGGGCCGAAACCTTGCGCTCCTCGACCTCATAACCCATATCCTTACAGAGCTCGATGACGGTAGCCCTGGTGATTCCGGGAAGTATACTTCCCTGGAGCATCGGGGTTACAACCTTTCCGTCTATCTTGAAGAAAATGTTCATAGCGCCGACTTCTTCCACATATTTTCTCTCGACACCATCGAGCCACAGAACCTGACTGTAGCCGCCCTTATTGGCGAGGTCCTGAGCAAGAATGCTGGCAGCGTAGTTGCCTCCGGTCTTTGCGGCACCTATACCGCCTCTTACGGCTCTTACATACTCGTCTTCGATCCAGATTCCGACGGGCTTTAACCCCTCGGGATAGTAGAGCCCGCTGGGCGAGAGGATGATGATAAACTGATGGTGGCTTGACTTACCGACTCCGAGGTAGGGGTCGACCGCTATCACGAAGGGCCTTATGTAAAGAGAACAACCCTCGCCTGTCGGTATCCAATCCTTATCTATTTCAACAAGTGCTTTTACCGCCTGAACGAAGTCTTCGACGGGTACGGGAGCCATGCACAGTCTCTCGCAGGAATCGAACATACGCTTTCCATTTCTGTCGGGTCTGAAGAGCAGCACTCTTCCGTCCACCGCCTTATACGCCTTGAGTCCCTCGAAAACCTCGAGGCCGTAATGCAAAACCGAACATGCCGGAGACAGACTCAAGTTTTCGTACGGCACTATGCGGGCATCGTGCCAGCCCTGACCCTCATCGTAATCCATTACGAACATGTGATCCGTAAAGAGAGTTCCGAAGCCCAGCGGCTCATCTTTTCCGGGCTTAGCTTTAGGGTGCTTATTGCGAGTTACTTTTATATCGAGCATTTTTTATCTCCCTTCTGAAGCTCTGCAGCTCCTATCACTCTAGTATTAATTTATAACTTAAAGTTTTTTTTATTAGCTCTCTCTTGCGCTTACTCATATTGTTTTACAAAGTCAATTCCGCTTTGAAAGGCGGCGATATTGGCCGGAATATATTTTTCCTTGGCACCTGCAAACATCTCGCGTATTATAGTCTCCACCGTTTCGACTTTTACCGCTTCACTTACGCCTATATAAGCTCCTAGCATAACCATATTGACGGCCTTGGGATTTCCGACCTTGTCGGCTATCTCTCCGCATGGCACATAATATACATTTACATCGCTGCGCTCGACTTTTTCGCTCACGGTGGAACTGTTGATAAATATGTTTCCGCCCGGCTTTACCTTGCCCGCGAATTTGTTGAGCGAAGGCAGGTTTAGAGCTATGAGATCGGTAGGGCTGCTGAATACCGGCGAACCTATCCTCTTTTCGGAAAGCACTACCGAGCAGTTAGCTGTTCCTCCGCGCATCTCGGGTCCGTAGGAAGGAGTCCATGTTACCTCGAGCCCCTCCCTCATTCCGGCCTCGACGAGGTTTTTGCCTATCGCAAGGGCACCCTGCCCGCCGAAGCCTGCGGATATCAGTTTAATCATCATTACTTGACCTCCTGTGCAGTATCCTTGACGACGCCGAGCTGATAATAGGCCGCCATCTTCTCTTTTAAGAACTGATTGGCCTTAAGGGGGGTCATGCCCCAGTTGGTCGGACAAGTGGAAAGGACTTCTATAAAAGTAAAACCCTTGCCGGCCATCTGATACTCGAAAGCTTTTTTAATAGCCCTCTTGGCCTTATTCAAGTTGGGTATATCTATTACGCAGACGCGCTCAGCATAGACGCAGCCGTCGAGTGTCGCGAGCATTTCGGACATGCGCATGGGCATGCCGGCCTGCTCCGCGCTTCTTCCGTCCTGACAAGTCGAAGCCTTCATGCCTATAAGGGTGGTCGGAGCCATCTGACCGCCGGTCATCCCGTAAATTCCATTGTTGATGAAAACGGTCGTAAACTTCTCGCCTCTCATCGCAGCGTGCACTATCTCACCTGCTCCGATGGAAGCCAAATCTCCGTCGCCCTGATAGGTAAACACGGGCTGATTCGGATGGGTGCGCTTAATTCCCGTCGCTACCGCGGGGGCACGACCGTGAGCCGCCTCCTGAAAATCGCAATTGAAATAGTCTCCGGCGAATACGGCGCAGCCTACGGGGCAGACACCTATAACTTCGTCGAGTAAGTCCATCTCTTCCAGAACCTCGGCTACAAGCTTATGTACTATACCGTGATGGCAGCCCGGACAATAGTGCATGGGGATATCACGCAGTCCCTCGCTCCTTTTATAAATGTACGCCATATTATTTCGCCTCCTTAAGAGCCTTCTTTGCAGCTTCAATTATTTCCTCCACCGTGGGAACTATCCCTCCGGCTCGACCGTAGAAATGTACGGGTTTTTTGCCTTTTATCGCAAGGCGAACATCGTCTATCATCTGCCCGAGGCTCATCTCCACATCCAAAACGAGCTTTACATTATCCTTTGCCACATAATCGTGAAGGGGCTTCTCGGGGAAGGGCCACAAGCTTATGGGACGGAAGAGTCCAGCTTTTATGCCTTGAGTCCTCAACTCATCCAGTACACTGATGATGATTCTTGCAGGAGTTCCGTAAGCCACAAGAATAATCTCCGCATCGTCGCAGCCGATAGCCTCGTATCTCGTCTCGTTTTCTTCGATACGCTTAAGATTCTCGCCCATAAGTTGATTCATTCTGTCGCAGTCCTCGGGATCCATAAAGAGGGAAGTTACTAAATTTGGAGTCTTTCTTCCGCGTTTGCCCGTCGTAGCCCAATCTTTGGGAGGAAGCTCTCTGCGTTTTACCGGGCGCCACTCTATGGGTTCGAGAATCTGACCTATCATTCCGTCCACGGCTATCATAACGGGATTGCGATAGTAGTCAGCAATATCGAAGGCCTCCTGTACGAAGTCCGCAAGCTCTTGAATATTTGAGGGCGCGAGGACTATGGTTCTGTAGTCTCCGTGGCCGCCGCCGCGGGTCGACTGATAATAATCGGCTTGACTGGGCTGAATGGTGCCGAGTCCCGGACCGCCGCGCATGCAATTGACTATGACAGCGGGAAGTCTGCTTCCCGCTATGTAGGATATACCCTCCTGCATCAGGGATATTCCCGGAGAAGAGGATGTGGTCATCGCGCGCAGTCCGCAGGCCGCCGCTCCGTAGACCATATTGATCGCCGCAACCTCAGACTCCGCCTGAACGAATATCCTGCCGTGCTTGGGCATGTGTACGGACATGTATTCAGGCACCTCGCTCTGAGGAGTTATGGGATACCCAAAATAACAGTCGCAACCGGCGCGTATTGCGGCTTCCGCAATTACTTCATTGCCTTTCCAAAGTTCTTTTGCCATGAATATCTATCCTCCTAAATCTTCTCTATCGTGATAACGGAATCGGGGCACATCTTCGCGCAGCTTGCGCAAGCTATGCATGACGCCATATCTATGCAACCCATAGGGTGATAACCCTTTAGGTTTACTAAATCGGCGTTAAGCGCGAGTATGTGCTTAGGACACACCGCCGCACAAAGTTCACATGCCTTGCACCTTTCGGTGTCAAAGGTCAGTCTAATCATCTTTCTACCTCCCAAGGTTTTTTCATTAATATCTCTATTGGAAACAAAGGAAAAGCATTCCCGGAAAGAGTCGGTAAAAGCCTCTTCCAGGCGACGCTGCATATAAACGGAATGCCTGTTTTTTCGGAGAGCCGGATTGCGGCCTCCTCTCCGGCCAGCACATCTTCGGCGCGCGTGTACTCGCATAGATGCGTGTTGTTTATTATGCCTCCGCACTCAAGACCGGTAACATCTTCTATGCGACGCAGATACTCCTCCGCGGAATCGATTGTCGCAATCTCCGGCCTGGATGCGTTGAACACATAAAAAAGCCGACTATCCTCCCTCTGTATGCGGGGAAGAAAGCGCGCGATTACTCTGGCCCCGGAAGGATCGCCGCCGAGGTCTAACACAACCTTATAGCTCCTGTCTTCGAAGAGCGTCATTATATCAGCCGGAAGCGAGGGTAGATCCGCATGCTCGTGCTGCTGGGACGAGCATATTACCCTAATCCCGGCGTCCTCTAAAATGCTTCGTCGCTCGCGTGAACGAAAATAGAGGTTCACTATATCGAGATCCGCTATGGCGGTCTTCAAGCCTTCGGCGGCAAAAGACAGGGCGAGATTTACGGCAAATTCCGTCTTGCCCGTACCGAAGTGGCCGGTAATTATATTTATGCGATTTTGAAATAGTTCTGAAGCCTTCATACTTTATAATTTGGTATGTATTCGCCCTATGTTTCCGATTCCAGATAATCCACGGCAAACTGAGCCATTATGGCGCAGCCGCGAACAACAGCGCTTTCCTCAAAGTCGAACTTTTCGTGGTGATTGCTATAAATATAGCCTTTAGCCACATCGTTAATGCCGATAATGCCAAACACGCCGGGGACTTTTTGCAAATAGTAAGCAAAATCCTCACTTCCCATCAAGGGTTGCATATCGCATACACTCTGTTTGCCATATAACTTTTCCGCTGCATTCTTAGCCAGCAGCACCATTTTTTCGCTATCATGAATCACCGGGGGCGTTATCATTTCAAAATGGAATTCAGCTGTAGTACCGAAGGCCGCCGCAGTATTCTCGACAATGCGCCGCATAATTTCTTCCACAGCTGTTCCAGCTTCAAATGTCCTTACTGTACCTTCCATCTTGACTTCGTTGGGAATAATGTTAAAGCGACTCCCACCATGTATGGTGCCTATGGTCAGCACTAAGGGGCTCCGGGGGTCATTCATCCGGGATACGCATTGCTGCAAGGCGTTGATGATTGCCGCAGAGACAGTAATTGCATCCTTGCCGCGATGAGGCTCGGATCCATGAGCTGCATAGCCTATTACCCGAATGTTAAAAATCGCGGCACCTGCCATGAGCGGGCCGGATGAAATACCGTAATACGGCGCATCCAAGGCTCCCATCACATGGCTTCCGTAAATGGCATCGACGCCGTCTAAAGCACCCTCGGAAATCATAGCTTTTGCACCAGTTGCCAGCTCTTCCGACGGTTGCACCACCAGGCGCACATTGCCCTTCAGTTGATCCCGGCAATCGAAGAGCATTTTTGCCGCACCCAACAATATGGCAATATGGGCATCGTGGCCGCAGGCATGCATAATATTTTCATTTTTTGAAGCGAAAGGAAGTCCGGTATCCTCCTTAACCGGAAGTGCGTCGATATCAGTGCGCAGTGCCACGGTCTTTCCCGGACGACCTCCATGAATTGTCGCTACCAAGCCGTGGCAATTCGACATGGTACGTATATCCGTAATGCCGATATCCAACAGATCCTCCTTAATCTGAGCGCAGGTCTCAATCTCCTGCTCAGGCAATTCCGGGTGCGCATGATAATAGCGCCGCCGCTCGATGGCATACTTGCCGTATTGCTCCGAAAGCGCTTTAATATCCAAAACATTCTCCTTTTTCGATAATTAATCGGATATGAATCTGATAGTGTTGCTTCTTAGCCTTTGAATGCTCCAAACGGAACCGTTATACCACATAAATTGACTTGCTTCATATCCATATAGAACTTAATACATTGTAAACTCATCAGCGTACCGTAAGCGCTTTGTTGCGCATAGCTGCATAGTGCATATCTCACGATAATACTTGTAAATATTTGTGCTAAGGAACAAATAATTTAATCATACTCTCTTATTATTTGTGATTATAACAACAAAACAATCTAATTGTCAATGCCTACAAAGCTTAAGCTTCCGCATAATATTCGCTGAAAGACATATGTTACACTTGTGAGTGCGGATCTACTCTACCTGTGTTTAAAAAGCTGATCCGCAATGCAGATTCGGATCTCGTTTTCGAGGCCGAACTCTTTCAATTTTCTAGGGGATTAGTCTATGATGCTTCCTACTATTTCTTTTTTCCTATACTTAGAATAACATCATTGGCTTCTCATATTTATTCACGATGCTCTTCTAACCAACGGGTCGCCACATAAGCGTAGGTTGCGCTGCCATGAAACAGC
>JAAZLU010000015.1 GCA_012799165.1 Clostridiales bacterium | reverse complement strand
TATATTGACGGGATGTTTGAGCGGAAGGTTCCATATCGGGAAAGTTTCGAACTTGGCATAGCGCGCCTCTATCCCTCTGTTCTTTTCGTGGTAGAGCTGAGAGAGGCAGGTGGCGAGCTTGCCGGAACCCGGACCCGGGCCGTTCACGATCACCAGCGGCTTGCTTACTTCTATATATCAGTTGGCTCCATAACCTTCCTCGGAGACAATGGTATCTATATCGGTGGGGTAGCCCTTTGTAAAATGGTGTTTGTAAGTCTTTATCCCCCGGTGCTCCAGCTTCGAGATGAACTGCCGAACCGAGGGATTGTCCTCGTAGCGGGTTACTACGACACTGTTTATGTGCAGATCCCTGTTTCTAAAAGCATCTATCAGGCGCATCACCTCGAGGTCGTAGGTTATACCGTAGTCGGCGCGCGTCTTATTCGCTATTATGTCTCCCGCATATATTGGGATGATTATTTCCATGCGATCTTTGAGTTTAGCCAGAACCTTAATCTTGCCGTCCTCATCGAATCCGGGCAGGACCCTTGCCGCATGCTTGTCCTCCACGAGCTTGCCGCCGAACTCCAGATACAGGCGCTCGCACTCCTTGCCGTTAATCCTGCGAAGTATATATTTGCTCTGCTCCTCAAGATACTTTTCAGAATCGAAACCGATCGCTCTCATAAATTTTGCCTTTCTCCCGCAGGCTGCGCCACAACACGCGAAAAAAATCTTCACTACTCGCTTAGTATACCATCTTATAAGCCCCCTTGTGTGTGCGGCTTGAGGTTTTTAAGTGCTTTTTTTAAATTATCACACTCTGCTCTTCCTCCGTGAACCCCCTCACTCAGCAAAAATTCGCTCGTAAAAATCCTCTGTGCTATAATATTAAAAACGGCTCCGCCCCAGAATCCGACAGGGAAGCGGGCACTTTACACAAATTTTACATGTTAGCGATTATAGGATTTACAATCAAGATATATGATGTTTCGAGAATACCTTATAGGAGGGGTGACTTATGATCTACTATGTGGAAGACGACAGCAGTATACGCGATCTTATGCTATATACACTCAAGGCTTCCGGATACGAGGCTCGCGGTTTTGCAGACAGCCGCGGTTTTTGGGAAGCTTTAAAAGAGCGCACCCCCGATCTTATACTCTTAGATATTATGCTCCCCGGGGAGGATGGAATAAGCATACTCAAAAAACTCCGCTCCTCACCCGTAACCGAAGAAATACCTATTATAATGGCCACCGCCAAGGACAGCGAATACGACAAAGTAATAGGGCTGGACAGCGGTGCGGACGATTATCTGGCCAAGCCCTTCGGAATGATGGAGATGATATCGCGCATAAAGGCGGTTCTTAGGCGCTCGTCGCCCAGGCAGCCGGAAATTTTGGAGTGCGGCGGCATTAAACTAGACGAGGGCCGTCACGTCGTAACGGTAAACGAGAAAAATGTTGCAATAACTCTCAAGGAATACGAACTGCTAAAACTTCTCATGGAAAATGTCGGCCAGGTATTTACCAGGGAGGTGCTTCTTTCAAAGGTTTGGGGTATGGATTTTATCGGAGAGACGCGAACGGTTGACGTTCATATAGGCACACTGCGCACCAAGCTCGCCGAGTGCGGCAAGCTGATTAAGACGGTGCGAGGCGTAGGCTACAAAATGGAGGAATAGCTATGAAAAGAAGAATATTCAGGGCTATTTGGGTAGTAGCCATAGTAGTATTTTTGGCATCCTTCCTATTTATTCTGGGCATAGGCTACAGCTATTTCAAAGATGTGCAGTTCCGACATCTGCGGGACCAGTCGAAACTCGTCAAAGAGGGGGTAATTTTAGGCGGACAGGGTTATATTGACAGCCTCGATCCCATCAACTATCGCATCACCTGGATACAGAGGGAC
>JAAZLU010000194.1 GCA_012799165.1 Clostridiales bacterium | reverse complement strand
AAGAGCAGGCCCCCGCTCATTTACTATTCTTCGCCCTTGATTATGGGAATATCCTCAAGCCCTCTTCTGGTGAGGTTGATTCTGTCTCTGTCGTCGATCTCTTCGACTCTGACGGTGACCGTATCGCCCACATCCAAAATATCCGTCACCTTCGGTATTCTGCGCTTGCTTATCTTTGATATGTGAAGCAGACCGTCCTTGCCGGGTAGTATGTTGACGAAGGCGCCGAGCTCACCGCCCTTGGCTCCCATGAGTATCCTTACGACCTTGCCGGTGTAAGTCTCTCCTACTTCAACATCCTTTACGAGCATCTCAATCTCCCTGCGGGCGGCTTCACCGGACTCCGTATCGGGAGCCGCTATGTATATCAGACCCGTGTCGTCGATATCTATCCTCGCTCCGGTGCGGGCGATCAATCCGTTGATGGTCTCTCCGCCCTTGCCGATGACTATCCTTATCTTGTCGGGGTCTATCATCATGCTGGTGATGAGAGGCGCATACTTGGAGAGTTCCTTTCTGGGTTCGGGGAGCTCCTGCAGCATCTTGCTCATTATGTGCATGCGACCTTCTCTGGCCTGCCTCAGCGCCATCTCGAGCACTTCTCTCGAAAGGCCGTGAACCTTGATATCCATCTGGATGGCCGTTACGCCCTTTTCGGTTCCGGCGACCTTAAAGTCCATGTCTCCCATAAAGTCTTCTATGCCCTGAATGTCGGAGAGTACCGCATATTCACTCGTACCGTCCGCACCGACTCTCTCCATGAGCCCCATCGCTATGCCGGCTACGGGAGCCTTGATGGGAACGCCCGCATCCATCAGCGAAAGGCAGGAGCCGCACACCGAAGCCATGGAAGAAGAACCGTTGGAAGAAAGAACTTCGGATACGACGCGGATTGAATACGGGAATTCCTCCTCGCTGGGAAGAACCGGCAACAGCGCTCTTTCTGCAAGAGCTCCGTGTCCTATCTCCCTTCTGCCCGGGCCGCGCATGGGCCTTGCCTCACCGGTTGAATATCCGGGGAAGTTGTATTGATGCATATACCTCTTGCCTGTCTCCTCGAAGATTCCGTCGAGAATCTGCCCTTCCGCTATGGTTCCGAGGGTCGTAGCGGATATGACTTGAGTCTGCCCCCTGGTAAAGAGGCCCGATCCGTGAACTCTGGGGAGCACGCTCGTCTCGCACCATATAGGCCTTATCTCGTCGAGTGCTCTGCTGTCGGGGCGTATGCCCTTGTCTAAAATCATTCCGCGAACCTGCTCGCTTATAATGTCGTCGATTACCGAATTCACGTCTTTTTCTCTCTCGGAAAAAATATTGGCGAAATATGCCTTCGTATCGGCCTCGACGGCATCCATATTGGCAATTCTCTCGAGTTTATCCTTGGTAAATATCGCCTCTCGCATCTTGAGTTCGGCATATTCGCGAACCGCGGCATTTATTTCCGCGGGGGGCTCATAGAGCTCAATTTGGAGCTTTTCTTTACCCACTTCCGCACTTATCTCTTCGACAAAAGCGACTAATTTTTTAATCTCTTCGTGCGCAAACATTATCGCATCGAGGACGACTTCCTCGGGGACCTCGTTCGCTCCGGCTTCGACCATCATGATGGCTTCCTTGGTACCCGCGACGGTCATATCTAAATCCGATACTTCTTTCTCTTCCGAAGTTGGATTTATGATGAATCTTCCGTCGATTCTGCCGACGATTACGCCCGCAATGGGACCGGCCCAGGGGATGTCGGAGATCGAAAGAGAAATCGAAGAACCAAGCAAAGCGCAGAACTCCGGCGGGCAGTCGTTGTCCATGGACATGCATGTAGCGACGATCTGAACATCGTTGTAGAAACCCTTCGGAAAGAGCGGGCGCAGCGGCCTGTCAATTAATCTTGAAGTGAGCACCGCCTTTTCGGAAGGTCTTCCTTCCCTCTTGATGAAGCCCCCGGGTATCTTACCTGCGGCGTACATCTTTTCCTCGAAATCGCAGGAGAGCGGGAAGAAATCGATGCCTTCCCTCTGCGTTTTGGACATCGTTGCAGTGCAGCTGACGATGGTATCGCCGTACTTTATCCAAGCCTGGCCGTTGGCCTGCTCGCAGACCTTTCCGATCTCTACTTCGAGCAGTCTACCTCCGACGGCAGTCCTGAATGTCCTGTAGTCAGTAAATTCCATTAAAAAAACCTAACCTTTCTTTATCAGGCCCGGCTTGACAAATAAACCCATGCAGCGGCATGAATTTAATTCTCAAGCCCGGCCCCTGATGTGAATAAGAACAAGGCGGGGGTGTAAGCCCCGCCCGAGAAATAACTTACTTTCTTAAGTTCAGACGGCCGATGAGTGTCCTGTAGCGCTCCAGATCCTTATCTCTGAGATAAGCGAGCATATTTCTTCTCTGGCCGACCATCTTCAGCAGACCTCTTCTGGAGTGAAAATCCTTGGGATTCGCCTTCAAGTGCTCGTTCAGGTGGTTGATTCTGTATGTTAGAATGGCCACTTGAACCTCCGGGGAACCGGTGTCACCTTCGTGAGTAGCATACTCCTGAATGAGTTCGGTCTTTTTTTCCTTCGTTAACATAATTCTTCTCCTTTGAAAATTCGCCCTCACCGAGCACAGCGTCGGAGCCTCGGCTGCCTCAGCGGAAGGTAGTTATAAACTGACGAGTTATATTAGCACATGAAGCGCAATTTGTAAAGCGCTTAGGCCGACTGTATCGCTATTCAAGCTAGGACAGCTGCGTGCTCTTTTCGCTCACCTGAGGATTGCGCTTTGCGGCGCGGTCCGAATCCACCTTCTCGTAGACCTTCGATAGGGCCATTATTAGCTGTCTGGCGACCTGCTCATTCATGATGACGGTCTCCAGCTCATCCGTCTGCTTGGCTTGACCCTTGGGTCTGGTCTGCAGGAAGGTGACGAAGCATTCGCTTCCGGTCGCATTGATTGTAAATCCGTTGGCATAAATCATGTATCTTCCTCCTCAAAATATCGCTCCGCTTCGAGGCAGTCGCTGTGTATCTGCTTCTGCAGAGCCTCAAGACTTGGGAATTTAAACTCTGGACGAAGCATCTTTATAAATTCTATTCTAACGTCACTTCCGTAAAGTTCCCCTTCAAAGCCGAAGATATGAGTCTCGGCGTTCTTTGCGAATTCACCTACCGTCGGTTTATTGCCGACATTGGTAATCGATGGATGGGGAGTGTGGTCAACGTAAGTCCTAGTTATATAAACCCCGTTCCGAGGAAAGGCTTCATCGCTGTCCAGACTGAGGTTCATGGTCGGATATCCGAGCCTTCTGCCTAAATGTTTTCCTTCAACTACCCTGCCATCTATCCTGTAGAGTCTTCCGGTGTACGCGGGATATTCATCGATGCGCCCCTCGTCAATTATCTTTCGGATTAGCGTGCTGGAGACAATCTCTCCGTTTATTTTAAGTCCCGGCACCACGCTTACGCCGAATCCCATTTCCAGACCGCAATGCTTAAGCAGCTCCGCATCCCCCTGCGCCTTATATCCGAAACTGTAGTCGAAGCCGCAGACGGCGTGCCTCATCCTGAACTTATCCTGCAGAAGGAAATTAATAAAGTCGAGCGGAGAAAGATTGCGTATATTCTCGTCGAAGATAATGGAGAACATATTCTCTATCCCGGCCATCTCAAGCTCCGCGGCCTTTTCCTCGAATGTCATTATATTCTTGATCACTGTCCTGCCCGCTATCTCGTTGGCGGGATGATTAGTAAAGGTAAATACGGAAGGCTCAAGCCCGAGTTGCGCAGCCGTAGCTACGCATTCCGCAAGAAGTTTCTGATGCCCCTTGTGAACCCCGTCGAAATTGCCCAAGGCAAGAGCTGTAAAACCCGTATCCTTTATTTCTTCAAGCTTTGTGAATATCTTCATGGGGCCAGCACCTTCTCTATCTTACCGTCTCTTGCGGTTCCGAGCAGCCGCGAATCCGAAAAAACTGCGCGAAGGCCTTCGCTTTCGAGACCGACGGACCAAGATGGAAGCCCATTTACGAAGCGCTTCGCCCTATCTTCGCAAAGCTCCAGCCTTTTCATGTGCCCGAGCGCCGTCTCCATCGGCAGCAGTATACTTTCGAGCTGCTGTGCGGACATATCCTTAACTTCTTCGAGTGTCACGGAGTTTTCGATCTGCAGACCACAGGTCCGGGTTCTCAGCAGCGAACTCATGCATGCCCCGCATCCCAGAAACTCGCCTATATCGCCGCAGATGCTTCTGATGTATGTTCCTCTGGAACATTCCAGCTCGAATACGGCTTCCTTAAGTTCGTCGTTCCATTCAAGGAGTTTTATATTAAAAACGCTGACATTTCGCGGAGGAACTTCCACGCTCTTTCCCTCGCGCGCATATTTGTAGAGTCTCTTGCCGCCCACACTTACGGCGGAATACATCGGAGGAATCTGCAAGATCTCGCCGCGAAATTTTTCCATGGCGGATTCAAAATCGCTCCTGCTTATTCTTTCCGCTCCTTCTCTATCCTCTCCCAGCACCTCACCCCAGATATCCAGGGTATCGGTCCTAAGTCCCAGCCTGCAACCGCAGATATAGCTCTTTGAATCCTCATCCATGTATTCGATAAGCCTGGTAGCCTTTCCGATACAAATTGCAAGGACGCCTTCGGCCATGGGGTCGAGCGTCCCGCCGTGCCCGGTCTTAGCGCCCTCCGCGACTCTTCTGACCGCGGCGACGCAGTCAAAGCTTGTGGGCCCCGCCGGTTTATAAAGATTCAAAATCCCGTTCATAGATGCCTTTCCATCTCTTCTTTGAGCATCTTTAATGCGCTGTCGAGATCCGCATAAATTGTGCACCCGCTGGCTCTCTGGTGACCGCCTCCGCCGAAGGCCGAGGCAACCGCATTTACATTCGCATAGTTCTTGGAGCGCAGAGAAGCTTTAAACTTATTCTCTCCCCTCTGCTTAAGAAATCCGCTCATTTCCACACCCTGTACGCTCCTGAGTTTCTCGCTGCAGTATTCACTCATGGACTGAGTTGCACCGAGTCTCTCCAAATCCTCATCGGTACAGTAGGATATGGCTGCAAGACCGCCCGCAAAGCGCTCCATCCTCTCTATTACAAGGCTCTCCAATTTCAACCTGGCCTCGGGAAGTTCGTCGTAGATATTAGCGCAGACCATTACCTGGTCTATACCGTATTTATAGAGCTCCGCGACATCCTCGTGAGTCTTTGCATCGCAATTGCTGTAGCAAAACCTGCCGGTATCCGTAAGTATAGCGGCATAGATATTTTCGGCTATGTTCTTATCGATGGGTGCACCCATCTCCTTGAGCAGTTCAAATACAAGGCTTGCCGTGGCAGCAGCCTCGGTATCTCTCACTTCCAAATCTGTAAATGCACTGTCCGCGAGATGATGATCGATGGAGATTGTCAAGGGAGCAGTATAGAAAATATCCTTGCGATTTTCGAGCCTGGAAGCATCTGCACAGTCCAGAGCCACCGCAAGATCGAGCACCCCGGGGGATTCATACACAAAGCAGCCCTCAGGATCCAGAAAAGCCAGATCGTCGGGAATCTCATCTTCGAGGAGAATATAGCAACGCTTGCCGAGCAGCCTCATGCTGCGGCAGAGCGCCACAGCGGAGCCCATGGCATCGCCGTCCATATTGACATGCGTAAAGCAAAGTATCTTCTCAGCTCTATTGAGCTCCTCTATGATTCTTGACCAATCGTGATTCAATCGCCAAAATCCTCCTCGCCCGGCGCCTCTTCCTCCTCGGGGATATCGAGGCTGTCGAGCAGTCTGTCAATCCTCGCTCCGTACTCGAGGCTAATATCGTATTTAAATATAAGCTCGGGCACATGGCGAGTCTTGATCCGCCTGCTTATCTCTTTTCTTATAAAACCCTTGCTCCTGTCCAGAGCCTCAAGAATCTCGCTGCGCTTTTCCTCCCCACAGCTGCCGGACGAATACTCCAGACAGCTGACATAGACGGTCGCATAGCTGCAATCCTTGGTCACCTGCGCCGCATTGATGCTTACCATGGTGCCCGAAAAAGCGGAGTCCTTAATCTCCTCCTTGATGAGCATATCTCCGAGTATCTTTCGGATCTGCTCACCCATGTGCTGCGGCTTGTGGGACTTACCCATTATCTCTCCACCTCTTGCATTTCGAAAGCTTCTATTACGTCGCCTTCCTTTATATCGTTATACTTTTCTATTCCAATTCCGCATTCGTAACCGGTGTTCACTTCTCTGGCGTCGTCCTTGAATCTCTTAAGCGACGAAATCGTGCCCTCGTGGACGACTATGCCGTCTCGCAGAAGCCTTATCTGCGCATTTCTGAGCATCTTGCCTTCCATGATATAAGCTCCGGCGATGGTACCCGCGCCCGGCACCCTGAATGTCTCCCTGACTTCCGCCTTTCCGAGTATCACTTCCTTGAACTTCGGAGCGAGCATCCCCTTCATGGCGGCTTCTATCTCCTCAATTACCTCGTAGATGACCCTATATGTTCTTATCTCGACGCCTTCTCTGTCGGCCATTGCCTGAACGGCCGAATTGGGTCTCACGTTAAAGCCGATTATGACCGCGCCGGAAGTTGTAGCGAGCATTACATCCGACTCGGACACCGTGCCCACCGAACTGTGTATTATCTGAACACGTACATTCTCGTTGCGAAGCTTCTCGAGGGATGCCTGCAAAGCTCCGACCGAACCTTGGACATCGGCCTTGATTATGAGATTGAGATCCTTGAGTTCGCCCTCCTGCAGATTCGCAAAGAGCTCCTCAAGGCTCGTACCCGCGCTCCTGGCGAGTGTCTGCTCCCTGAGCCTCTCCTGTCTCTTAACGGCAATCTCTCTTGCGAGCCTCTCGTCTTCAACGGCGTAGAACTCGTCTCCGGCCTGAGGAACATCGGTGAGTCCTGTAATTTCAACAGCTCGCGAAGGCCCGGCTTTGCGTATCCGATTTCCTTTCCAGTCGACCATCACGCGAATCCTTCCGGATACCGTGCCGACAACTATCGCCTGGCTCACCTGAAGCGTACCGTTCGTTACTAGCAGTGTCGCTATGGGACCTCTCGATTTATCGAGTCGTGCCTCGATAACTGTTCCCATGGCGAGTCTGTCGGGATTCGCCTTGAGCTCCAGCATCTCCGCCTGAATGAGTATCATTTCGAGCAGATCCTTAATTCCCTCGCCCGTCTTTGCTGAGACCGGAACGGCTATAGTCTCGCCGCCCCAATCCTCTACAAGGACATTGTTCTCCGCGAGGTCCTTCTTAACTCTGTCTATGTTCGCGGCAGGTTTATCTATCTTGTTTATTGCGACGATTATGGGTACGCCCGCCGCCTTCGCATGAGTTATTGACTCAATCGTCTGGGGCTTTACCGAGTCGTCGGCGGCCACCACCAGCACGGCGATATCCGTAACATGAGCACCCCTAGCTCTCATTGCAGTAAAGGCCTCATGACCCGGGGTATCCAGGAAGACTATCTTCTGGTCGTTTATCTCTATCTCCGAAGCGCCGATGTGCTGGGTGATTCCTCCGGCCTCCGCCTTTGTAACATTGGTGCTCCTGATAGCATCCAGCAGCGATGTCTTACCGTGGTCAACGTGACCCATCACAGTGATTACCGGCGGACGGGCCTTGAGCTCTTCTTCGCTGTCTTCGCGAAGATCGAGTATCTCTTCGAGATCGGGAAGCTCCTCCACCTTATTGACGACGACGACCTTTCCGAGCTCCATTCCTAAAAGCACGGCGGTCTCCTCATCTAAGTTCTGGTTGATATTCGCCATTATACCCATCTTCATGAGGGTCATAATCGCATCGGCAGCGGAAACATCCAGCTGCTCGCAGAATCCTCCCACGGTTATGGGCACATCGATCAGGGTACCCCCGGTTGCTGCAGCCTCGATCTCGGCGGCGCTCTGAACGACTTCCTCGGGCCTCTCCCTATACTGACTGTGCTTCTTTCTCGTCGCCTTGGTCAAGTTGGGAACGACTGCCTCTTCATAAGTCTTTTTGCGCCTGTCGGTTCTGCCGCGCCTCCTACTGCTGCTCTTTCCGCTGGGAGCGGTATAGGCGACGACTTTCTCTCTTCCGCCTTCGCTCGTCTTTCTGCCTTTATAGTTTCTCCTGCGCGGTGAGGTCTCCTCACCCGCCTGATCGGCATCTCTCTTGAATTCCTTGGGCTTGCGCTCCGGCTTTTTCTTTTCGGCCGCGGCTCTCTTTGCCTTTCTCTGCTCCTGCTGCTCCTGCTCCTGCTCCACCTGCTCAGCGGTCTTTACTATCTTGACCCCGATGTT
>JAAZLU010000193.1 GCA_012799165.1 Clostridiales bacterium | reverse complement strand
TTCTTCAACATGTGATGATGCCGCACGCGCCGGTGATCCTTCTCATAAAATCCCCGCACGTCCCGGTCTGAATATGCTGCGTCACAGCGAGACCTTCCTGGTCAATGCCGAGCACATGAAAGCATTGGAAGAAATCGCAGAGGCAACTCATATCAACGGCCGAATCAACAATTCAAAGCGTGGAGGATACACTGTCAGCAAGCCCGGCATTTTCAATCTGGGGCCAGTAGATTTTAAGCTCAGCGAAACGGAAGGCAAAAGCTCCGCGCCGCATCCCTTGGATATGGCCCGCATGAAGGCGGCGATTGAGAAGGCGAAGCAGGACGCCGATTATGTTGTTGTTTGCTTCCACTCCCATGAGATTAAGGGTGAACTGGACGAAGAGCCGGATTACTTTATCGAGGAGTTTGCCAGATCCTGCATCGACTGGGGCGCTTGCGCAGTGGTCGGCAGCGGTACTCATGAGATCAAGGCTATAGAGATGTATAAGGGCAGACCTATCTTCTACTCCATTGCCAACTTTATTTTCCAGAGCGAGAAGGCTCAGGAAGCGCCTGCAGACTACTACGACCGTTATGGTATAGACAGATCAAAGACGGCGCAGGAAGCGATGGCTGTCCGCTCTGCCGGCGGCACCCGCGGCCTGGAAACCGAGTTTAAAAATTACAAGGGCCTGATGCCGTTGCTGGAGTTTGAAGATGGTGATCTGAAGAAAATTACCATAAAACCCGTGGAAATGGGGTTTTTCAAGGAAAACAAGGAGCTTAAGGGATTGCCTCACTGCGCAGATGATGAAGTTACGCAGGATATATTTGAAACGCTACAAAGACTCAGTGCGGAATATGGTACGAAGTTCGTTCGTAACGGTGAATTTATAGAGGTTGTTTTGTAAGAAAGGTACTGAGTTTCCGAAATGAGTATTTTTGAAGCAGGAATGCTGATCTCCTTCGGCTTTGCATGGCCGATTAAGCTTATCAATACCTATCGCGCAAGGACCGCAAAAGGTGTAAATCCGCTCTTCAGCATAGTTATAATAATGGGGTATTGTTGTGGGATAATTCACAAGCTCCTATATAGCAGAGACATGGTGCTTGCAATATATATTATAAATCTGAGCATGGTAATAGCGGATTTTTGCCTTTATTTTAGAAACAGGCGCCTAGACAAGGAGCAGGAAACTTATTGAGCAAAGGATAAGTCGACAGAAAATATTGCGTCCGATTCGCTGTAATGTGCCTTAAAATCGCATAAAGTTCAGAAAAAATATTTGCACGCTGGACATATGCGGCTATTGGGGGTAATATTAAACAAAGCTTTGTTTGAAGGAGAGAGGATGGAAAATATGAGTGCTCGTGTCGGAAAGGCGAGGGAGGATTATCTGGAGGCCATGCTGATGCTCAGAGAAGAGCTTGGCTATATACGTTCCGTCGACATCGCGGAAAAGCTCGGTGTAACCAAGCCGAGCGTCTCGTACATGACCAAACAACTGAGGCAGCAGAAGCTGATAGAGATGGACGATGACAGTGCCATCACCCTCACGGAAAAAGGAGAAAAAATAGCAACGGAGATTTACAAGAGGCATAAGACATTGGTAGATTTTTTTATGGAGTTCGGCGTCGACGAAAAGATCGCCTACCGCGATGCATGTCTTGTGGAGCACGATCTCAGCCCGGAGACCTTCGAGGCCATATATAAGCATGTAAACAAGAAGCGCAAGAATAAAAAGCGCTAAACAATTAGATGGAAAAATGCGGAAGGCCTTTGCCTTCCGCATTTTTTTATTATATATCCAAGGACAGTTGCGATTTAAGCCATATAGAGATTAAATCCTTTTAAGATATTCAATCTCCTTTCGGTTCAGCTTTCTGTAGCTTCCCTCAAGAAGATGCCCCAGCTGTATTTCGCCCACAGCTACGCGCTGAAGGCTGAGGACATTGAGTCCCAGCGCCTTGAACATCCGCCTTATCTGGCGGTTTCGCCCCTCCCGTATGGATATCTTAATCAGGGATACGCTTCCCTTTTGTCTCAACAGCTCGACTTCCGCCGGCGCTGTGGGGTTTTTGTCTCCTATATCCACGCCATTCTGCAGGGCCGCGAGCTTTTCCTTTTTTATGCTCCCCCCGATCTCTGCAAGATATGTTTTGGAAATCTCGCTCGAGGGATGGCTCAGCTTGTTCGCGATCTCCCCGTCATTTGTCATCAAGAGCAATCCGGAGGTGTTCATGTCGAGTCGCCCCACCGGAAAGACTCTCGCAGGGGCGTCGGCCAGCAATGAAGCCACCGTAGGCCGCCCCTTCTCGTCGGACATGGTCGTTACGAATCCGCAGGGTTTATTGAGCGCGTAATATAAAAACTTGGAAGGAAGCTTGACCTGCCTTCCGTTGACCACTACCAGGTCGCCTTCCGCAACTTCCGTGCCGGGCGTGAGCACGACCGCGCCGTTAATTTTTACATTCCCCGCTTTTACAAGCTCGTCCGCTTTGCGGCGCGAGCATATTCCGCAGCTCGCGATGTACTTATTGAGTCTCATTTTCGCCTCACATAAAGGAAAATCTCTTAAAAAAATCCCGCCGCGGACATTGCAGCGGGATAATCTGTCTTAGCTTATTTTCTCTTGCTTTCCTTGGGCATTACGCAGGTTCCGCTTCCCCTAGCGACGATGATGGGCTCGTCGAGGAAATCCGCCGCGGAATTTGAGATATCCTTTCTGGAAGCGATAACTTTACGAGCTTCGAAGACCATATGTCTGGAAGTGTTTCCGACCCTGTCGATCTCGCCGTAAACTTCTATGAAATCTCCCGCATACACCGGTGCGAGGAGCTCTATGTTGTCGTATGCCACAAAGAGGCCTTCATCTCCGTCGCCCTTTATGAGCAGCTCGGTCGCCACGTCTCCAAAGAGGTGAACCATGTGGGCGCCGTCCACGAGTTCTCCGCCGTAATGTGCGTCCTTTGCGGACATCCTCATTCTCAATAAAGATGTGATTTTTTCCATATTATCCTCCCTAATATTTTTTGGAATGTAGCGAATCTGTCTATTTACAGACCGTACTTAACAGTATACCGCATTTGTGCGAAAAAAACACTTTAACATTTACTTTAGGCCGAAATATTGGTAGAATACCATGGGAAAAGTCTTGAAGAGGCAAAACGACCCGATTTAATTTTAAACTTTTTGGTTTATAAATCAGTTAATTTATAAGGAGGATTTAAAACATGCAGAAAAAAGGTAACCCCTTCGGAACACACAGAGTCATTTCCCCGAAGGGAGTATTGCCGCAGCCGGCGGATGTAATCGACAACAACATGGAAATCTACGATAACGAGGTTCTCATCGATGTTAAGACTCTCAATATCGACTCAGCTTCCTTCACGGAGATCGTCAGGAGGTCCTGCGATGGAAAGAAGCCCGTGGAAATAGCCGATTCTCCGCAGGATCAGGAAAAGGTAAAAGAGACGATGCTCAGCATAGTGGCCAAGGCCGGCAAACATAAGAATCCCTGGACTGGCTCGGGCGGAATGCTCATCGGCACGGTAGAGAAGATCGGCGATAACTATGTCGGCAATCTCAAGGTAGGCGATAAGATCGCGACCCTCGTATCTCTTTCTTTAACACCTCTCGTAATCGAAGAAATTCTCGAAATGAGACCTGCAATCGACCAGGTCGACATCAAAGGTAAGGCAATTTTATTCCAGTCCGGCATCTACGCAAAGTTGCCCGACGATATGGAGGAGGGGCTTGCACTCTCCGCTCTCGATGTGGCTGGAGCACCCGCTCAGACAGCGAGACTCGTGCAGTCCGGAGATAAGGTTCTCGTAATCGGCGGCGGCGGAAAGTCCGGCCTTTTGGTTCTTCACGAAGCGAAGAAGAGGGCGGGAGTTACCGGCTACGTGGTATGCGCGGGGGGTTCACCGAAGTCCGAGAACAGAGCTCGCAAGCTCAATCTAGCAGACGAATACTTCCACATGGATGCCACGAATGCGGTGGGGATGTACGATAAGGCGATGGAACTGACGGGCGGAGAACTCTTCGATGTCGTTATCAATTGCGTATCTATCGAGAATACCGAGATGGCTTCCATACTCTGCTGCAAAGATCGCGGAACCGTATACTTCTTCTCC
>JAAZLU010000192.1 GCA_012799165.1 Clostridiales bacterium | reverse complement strand
GAAAGGAGCGAGGAGGAACCCGTCAAGGTTGGAATAGTCGGAGAGATTTATGTAAAGTATGCGGCTTTGGGGAATAATAATCTCGAAGAATTCCTGTATAATGAAGGTGCAGAGGCCGTGGTGCCGGGGCTGCTGGATTTCCTCTATTACTGCGCCTACAACATGAGTCTCGATTGGGAGATATACGGCATGGGCAGCGCAAGGCCGGGAGTCTTGAGGCTGGTCTGCAAGTACTTTGAGGATAAAAAGGACGACCTCAACGCGGCCGTCGCAAGCGCGGGAGTCTTTAAAGCGTTCTCGAGCTACGAGGATTTGGTTAATTTGCAGAGAGAGCAAAAATGCGTCGGGCTCGGGATGAAGATGGGCGAGGGATGGCTGCTCACCACGGAGATGCTTGAGCTCTGCGAGCTCGGAGTGAGCAATATAATCTGCACACAGCCCTTCGGCTGCCTGCCCAACCACATAGTCGGCAAGGGCATGATGGGTCCCGTAAAGGCACGCTATCCGGAAGCGAATATAGTTGCCATAGATTACGATCCCGGCATGTCGCGCATAAACCAGGAGAATCGTCTTAAGCTGATGCTGAGTAACGCCAAAAATAAGCTTTAAATGGAAAAATTCGTGGATAAATTGAAGGGAACGGATATCGTTCAGATAAGGAATTTTTTGATTGTCGGCGTCGTGGTAACCGCCTTCGATTTTGTGATGCTCAAGTTCTTAACGGACGGCCTTAAGCTGCATTATCTGATCGCCGCGGGCCTGGCCTTTCTTATTTCCACAGTGCTCAATTATTTACTGTCGATGAAGTTCGTCTTTCAGGGCAGGGAAGGGCGCAGCAGGCGCGAGGAGTTTATTGTTTTCGCAATCCTCTGCGGCATGGGTTTAGCTCTGACGGAGCTGTTCATGTGGCTCTTCGTAGGAAAGTTGGAATTGCATTACATGCTCGCTAAGCTCTTTACTACATTTTTTGTGACCCTCTGGAGCTTTTTATCCAGAAAAATCTTCCTTGAACGGCATTAAAATTATTTTGTAAAGACTTTTTAAAGAGCGTTGAAATTGTGTGCGCAAGAGTACATAATGTGTCCGTACTAAAAATATACACTCGTAAAGGAGGAGTTCTTAACTGCGATGGAAGACAGACAAAAAAGGATGCCGCTTTTCGAAGCGATAATTGAATATAACGAGAAGAAACCGGCTTTTTTCAGGGTGCCCGGGCACCGCTACGAGCGGGGAATCAACCCGGCTTGGAGGGAGAAGGTGGGGGACGAAATCTTTAAATTCGACCTCACGGAGACCCCGATAACAGACGACCTTCACCATGCGAGCGGAGCAATAAAGGAGGCCGAGGATTTGGCCGCGGAGCTTTGGGGGGCCGATTATTCGCATTTTCTCGTAAATGGGAGCACCTGTGGCAACCAGGTTATGGTCGTCACGACCGTCAACGGTGGAGACAAGATCGCGATTCCCCGGAACTCTCATAAGTCCGTGCTGATGGGTCTGATAATCGGAGGTGGTGTGCCTGTGTATATGATGCCCGAGATCGAGGAGGAGTGGGGGCTTCACGGGGGGATAACTCCGAGGCAGGTCGAGGAGATGTTCGAGATGAATCCCGACTGCAAGGGCGTGCTCATAGTTTCGCCGACTTATTACGGGATAACCAGCGATATCGCTGGGATAGCGAAGGTCTGTCATGCGCACGATGCGGTGCTGATGGTGGATGAAGCCCATGGGGCGCACTGCTATTTTTCGGATCACCTGCCGAAGGGAGCGATCGAGCAGGGCGCGGATATCTGCGTGCAGAGCATACACAAGGTTACGGGCTCGCTTACACAGAGCTCGATGCTGCACATCAAATCCGACCGCATAAGCAAGAGCAGGCTGGAGCAAAATCTGACTTTGGTTCAGAGCACCTCGCCTTCCTATATTCTGATGACTTCTTTGGACTGCGCGCGCCAGCAGATGGCTCTCCACGGAGATGAAATGGTCGAGGCAGCGGTGGAACTGTCGCAGACGGCAAGAGATAGGCTCAATACTATTCCCGGAATAAGATGTGCGGGCAAGGAGCTGATAGGAAGGGCAGGCATACACGACCTCGATGCGACGAGGCTTACGATTTCGGCGGCCGACATAGGCATAACCGGATTCGACCTCAAGAAGATGCTCTTCGACGAATACGATGTGGATGTGGAGCTTGCGGACTATCGCAATGTGCTCGCAATAGTCACTTACGCGAACGAAAAGGAAGATCTGGACATGCTCTGCGATGCCATGCAGGACATCTCGGATCGCTTTGCGGAAGAAGGCCAGCCGCTCCCTCCGGGCGAGCATCTGCCCGCTCAGCCGGACTATGTTCTTTCTCCAAGAGCCGCTTACTTTAACGAGCGCGAGAGGGTGCCTTGGTTCGAGACGAGGGGCAGAATAGTCGCGGAGATGATAGCGCCGTATCCTCCCGAAATTCCGGTAATCTACCAGGGCGAGCGCATGAGCCAGGAGGTCTGGGAATACGTGGAGGCCTTCCGTCAGAGGAACGGGCACATCCACGGTCCCTCCGATATGACCCTGTCGACGCTGCTGGTGATTAGGGAGTAGGATTCGGGCGCTTAAATTGATTTGCATAGGCAACAGAGCTTAAAGTCTGTTGCTTTTTTAATTTATGCGCAAAATCATTAGTTTTTAAGTCGTACCGCGCGATGTTTAAAAAGGAGGATTGACCAATGGACTAGTTATCGATATAGCAGTAACCTTTGTTGTGAAGCCTCCTATAGCTGAAGTACTCTGAAGGCGGATTCAAAGGACAGATGGAGGTTCTTGCAATATTGCAAAAAGCATAGGAATAATTCTAAAAATATTGCAAAAATGGCACGAATAATTTCAAAATAATTGCAAAAAGCATAGGAATATTATAAAATTGTGCCGGGAGGTGTGTACTTGTCAAGTTTAGTGGACACGAAAAATGTTTTTTAATGATATCTATTTTCGGCTGTAGACACAGCAAGTTTTTTTGATTGATTTTCATTTTCGAAAGTAGACATTTCTATCATTTTTAGCGG
>JAAZLU010000191.1 GCA_012799165.1 Clostridiales bacterium | reverse complement strand
GGAGAACATGGCGGAATCGCGCTCTATACAGTCGGTCAGCGCAAGGGTCTGGGCATAGCGCTCGGTAAACCGTATTATGTAAAGTCCTTGAACGCGGATACAGGAGATATCTTGTTGGCTGAGGATGCGCAACTCTACGATTATGAAGCATTTGTGGAGGATCTCTTTTGGCAGGGGGAAGCTCCGCCGGAGGGTTCACGCCTGATGTGCAAACTCAGGTACACAGCCAAGGAAGCCGCCTGCAGAGTCTATAAAAACGAAGACGGACTGATTGCGAAATTTGAGCAACCCATGAGGGCGATAACTCCCGGCCAGTCGGCTGTCTTCTACAGAGGCGACCTGTTGGAAGGTGGGGGATATATTTGCCCTGGGCCTTGACTTTTCAATGTGTATGGCCGTATGATTAAATGTATGTATATCGTCGTTTGCGCGCTGTAGGGTAGCGAATTGGAAGTAACAAAACCGACTTAAGAGTGAAGGGCGACTAAGATAATTAATTTATTTCCGGAGGATTTTTAATGAGATACATGGGAGCTGATGAAATTAGAGAGAAATTTCTGTCCTTTTGGGAGACGAAGGACCATTTGAGGCACGAAAGTTTCTCTCTCATACCCGAGAACGACAAGTCCATTTTGCTGATTGCTGCCGGTATGGCGCCGCTTAAACATTATTTTTCAAATCCGGCCACGGCACCGAATAGGCGTATGACTACGGCGCAGAAGTGCATAAGGACTAACGATATAGATAATGTGGGGCATACGGACAGGCACGCGACATTCTTCGAGATGCTCGGTAATTTCTCCTTCGGCGACTACTTCAAAAAGGAGGCCATAGTATGGGGTTGGGAGTTCATAACTTCCCCGCAGTGGCTGGGTATCCCCGAGGACAAGCTCTGGGCTTCGATCTATGAGGAAGACGAGGAGGCTTTTGATATTTGGCGAAAAGAGATCGGCATTCCCGAGGAGAGGATAGTGCGCCTCGGCAAGGAGGACAACTTCTGGGAGATAGGCACGGGGCCCTGCGGACCCTGCTCGGAAGTATACTTCGACAGAGGCTCCGAATACGGCTGCGGCAGCGAGGATTGTAAGCCGGGTTGCGAGTGCGACCGCTATATGGAATTTTGGAATTACGTCTTTACGCAGTTCGACAAACAGGAGGATGGCAGCTATATTCCTCTCGAAAATCCCAATATAGATACGGGAATGGGACTTGAGCGCATGGCCTGCATAATGCAGGGAGTGGACTCAATATATAATATAGATACCATGAAATTCATCCTCGATGAAGTCTGCCGCATCAGCGGTGTAGTCTATCATGAAGGTGAAGCCCCCGCAGATATCTCAATAAGAATAATCACCGACCATGTGAGGACGGTCGTCTTCATGATTGGAGACGGGATACTCCCGAGTAATGAAGGCCGCGGATATATATTGAGGAGACTCCTCAGAAGAGCCGTGCGCCACGGAAGGCTTTTGGGAATCAAGGAAGCATTCCTTAAATCCCTTTCGGATAAGGTTTTTGCGGTCTATGGCAAAGCATACCCTCAGCTGAGCGAGCGCGCCGATTACATCAAACGCATCATCGATATAGAAGAGGAACGATTCGCCCGCACTCTTGCTTCTGGCTCTGAAATTCTCGATACCTATGTTAGAGATGCCAACGAAAGCGGCTGCAATTGCCTGAGCGGAGAACAGGTATTTAAACTCTACGATACTTACGGTTTCCCGCCCGAACTCACCTGCGAGATCGCAAGAGAGATGGGCTGCGGCATTGACGAGGAAGCCTTCCTTGAGCGGATGAAGGAGGCAAAAGAGCTCGCAAGGGCAGCCAGAAAAACCGATGAAGGTGAAGGCTGGCTTGACGGAGAAGGTAAGGGCTATGGCCTCGATACCACCGAGTTTGTAGGCTATGATAGTCTCGCCATGGATGCTCGCGTGCTCGAAATAAGACCCGGAGTAAATGACGGTGAAGCGACTGTTGTGCTGGATCGTTCGCCATTCTACGCGGAAGGCGGAGGGCAGGTAGGGGATGTCGGTGTGCTGCAAAGCGATTCCGCCCGCGGCGTCGTTACGGCTACTACGAATTCCGGCGGTGTCTATATGCATAAGATTGCCGCAATCGAAGGAGAGTTTAAGACCGGAGATTCGGTTACCGCCTGCGTGGATGTCGAAAGGAGACACGCCACAGCGAGAAATCACAGCGCGACTCATTTGCTGCACAGGGCACTTAAAATTGTGCTGGGCGATCATGTCAACCAGGCGGGCTCATTTGTGGGCCCGGATATGCTGCGCTTCGATTTTACTCACTTCGAAGCCATGACGGAGGAGCAAATTGCGAAGGTGCAGGACATCGTGAATGCTGAGATACTTAAATTCATCGATATCGATACTCAGGTTCTTCCTATAGAGGAGGCAAAGGAGCTCGGTGCAACAATGCTCTTCGGTGAAAAATACTCCGACAGCGTAAGAGTCGTCGATATCCCGGGATTTTCCATGGAACTCTGCGGAGGAACTCATGTTGAGAATACAGGACAGATAGGAGCATTTTATATAGTTTCGGAAGCTGCCGTCGCAGCGGGTACCAGACGCATAGAGGCGGTTACGGGTAGCGCGGTGGTCGAAATGCTTTCGGAGGCCAGAAGCAGCTTGAATGCTGTTGCAAAATCTCTTAAGACGAGCATAAATTCATTGGAGAAGAAGGCAGAGGATACGGCCGCGGAGCTCAAGAGCCTCAATAAGCAGCTCGATGAGTTCAGGGCGGATCAGGCAGCGGAAGGCGCATTGAAGCTTCTGGAAAATGCAAAGAATTTCGGAGATGTGAAGCTCGTAGCTCAAAAATTTGAAGCTGCGGGAATCGATAAGCTTCGCATGCTCGCCGACGATGTAAGAGCCAACAGCAAGGGCGTGGTCACGCTATTTGCCGATATAAACGGGGAGAAGGGGACTTTGATGGTATCTGTGAGTGATGACTTGACGCAGATGGGCTACCATGCCGGGAATATCATTAAGAAACTCGCAAAGATTGTCGGCGGTGGAGGCGGCGGCAAGGCAGATATGGCGCAGGCCGGTGCTAGGGATATTTCTAAGCTCCCCGAAGCCTTCGAGGAAGCCGAAAAGATTATGCGCGAGCATATGGAAGAATGAATTGACTTGTTATAAATTTTGAATGATTGTATAATATAGCTTAACCGGATAGTTTTTGATAGGAGATTCAGATATGGAAAGAAAGACGATACTTTTCAGCAGCCCGGAAAAACCCGAGCAGAAGACGACTGAAGACATACTCAGAACCGTATACGACGCCTTGGAAGAAAAAGGTTACAATGCCATCGACCAGATGGTCGGATATATTCTTTCCGGAGATCCTTCCTATATCACCGGACACAATAATGCCAGAAACCTTATTAGGCATATAGAACGAGATGATTTGGTCGAGGAACTGCTCAGGAAATTCCTCGAAAAATAGAATAGTTTCAAAGCTGAGCGGACTTGCGGGTCCGCTCGTTTTGAGTGGAGATATATTATGAGATGCATGGGCCTCGATATAGGTGACAAAACGATAGGAATAGCGCTGAGCGACCCCTTGTTCATATCCGCGCAGGGGATAGGGACGATAGAGCGTATAGGCATTCGAAAGGATGCCGATAAGGTGTTGAAAATTGCAGAGGAGCACGAAGTCGTCACCATCGTTTCGGGTCTTCCTCTTATGCTTTCGGGAGATGACAGCCCACAGACTGCAAAGGTCCGCGAATTCGTAAATATGATGGAAAATAAGGCCCGTAGCACCGGTCTTAAACTTAAGTTCGAATTCCAAGATGAGCGCTTCACCACTAAAATTGCAGAGAGTGTACTTATAGAAGGGGACTTGAGTCGAAAGAAGCGCCGCAAGATAATCGACCGCCAGGCCGCAGTCGTAATTCTGCAGAGTTATCTTGAACGCCGCCGGAACGAAGAAGCGCGCAATGCATTCGCAGATAAATCCGAGTCTTCGGAATAATCCAATATTTCACAAAAAAATTAAAATTGAACTTACTTGAGAGGGGAAAAGGGTTTGTTTACTGTAACAAATTTATGTTTATAGAGATACATATCTATTCCTAAAAACACAATTTTGGGAATAGATATAACCCTTGCTTTCAAAAAAGATTCTTCTAAAGCCCCCTCTCAAGTAAAATCAAAGCTTTTCAGCTATTGGAAATTTAAAGACATTCCGTTTATATCCGGACTCAATCTTCATAATTTTGTTTTATCCTACTTTCGCAAGCTCATTCTTTCTCCTTCTTCCTTTGATTTAAGCTTTATTCTTCCGCATTCATATTCGGACTGACTGCCTCTTTACTTTATATTATTTGCTTCCCCTTTAGTTTCGCCTCCGAGAGCATTGTGCTTTCTTAAAACTTTCTGTTTCGCTTCGCAAAATGTATCGCTTTGCTATTAATCAATGTGTTTTTTATATAAGTTTTCAGAATTTGCACTAATTTAGTGTAAGATAATAAGGACAATCGCTGCAAGCGTTGATTTTGCAAGCCTAGAGGGTTGCGAGGCTCTATTCTTCGATTTAAGAGGTTTTTTTAGGGGGTCTCGATACTTTATACCTTCAAAAAACGTCTTAAAAACGCTGTAAAGCACTTTTTTGAACTTTTCCGTTATCAGTCGTATTTTCCCTCCTGTTTTTATCTGCTATTTTGAAGCTCATATTTTGAAATGAAAATCATATTTATATTAGGTCTAAGTAAAAGCGTCCGAAATTTGATCGGGCAAAGACCAATAGAATTTTTCGGACGCTTCCGCACAGGCATATTTAATTGCGAATATATTTCGTGCCGAATAATATCGGACATAATATGCGAAGCATTTAAAAAGATACAGGTATCGTTATATAGCTTCCCGCATAAAGTGTATCGGCACTGATATCGTTAATTTCGCAGATTTGATATATTACAGCACGCAAATCCGCGTTTTCAGGAGCGTATTTCGCAGCCAGGCCCCAGAGTGTATCGCCGGGTTGAACCTTTACCTGAATGTATTCTCTGGGCTCGGCACCGGAAGCCTTATCGAGACCCAGTAGTGAATTTACACTGAAGGCTAACCCAAGCATCAGGATGATTGCGAATAGAGTGAATCTGAATTTGTTCTTTATTCTATATCTTCCCATTTTCTTACCCCACAAATAAAAACATATGTTCGCAACACAATAGTATCAGAACATATGTTCTTTGTAAAGGGGTTTCTTGAAAATTTTTAGAATTTTATTATATTTCGATCCTTCAGG
>JAAZLU010000190.1 GCA_012799165.1 Clostridiales bacterium | reverse complement strand
GAGCCGCAAGTTCTACTTCGGAAATCTCGACCCGGGCAGGATGGTCGCCAACAGCGCTTTCCAACAGAACTTCGATATCGAAAAGAAGCACTGGCGCTGCGACCCCTACGACAACCAGTACGGGGAGATCGAATACGAGGACAGAGGCCTCGAATACAGTGAATACACCCGCAGGCAGGTGATGACCGCCGTAGAGGAAGTTCTGTAAAATTCAGAAAAATCTATCGAGTAAATAAAAAAGGGTTCGCAGAACCATAAAAAAATCTATGCTGCATGCCATCCCCCTGAAGGCATGCAGCATATTTTGTTGCTACGGCTCGCGAACGGAGTTTTAGAGTTTTCGCGTTTTACAGCTTGCTCTGTCCGCAATTGATATGAGCCGAGAGCGGAATTTATAAATTTAACCCAATCGCCTTTTTGATTTAAGCTATGCGGACTTCCCGTTGAGTATCTCCATAAACTCCTCACCCGTTATCGTCTCCTTATCGAGCAGGAATTCGGCGAGTTCGTCCATCTTTTCCCTGTTTTCCGAGAGTATTCTTGTTGCCTCTTTGTGCGCGTCGGCGATAATGTCCCTTATCTCCATATCCACAAGGCGCGCGGTTTCGGGCGAACAAGTCGATTGGCCGGCTTCGCCAAGATATCTGTTTCCACCGCTCTGAAGTGCCATCATGCCGAAGTTTTCGGACATACCGTAACGGGTTACCATGTTTCTTGCAAGCTCCGTGGCCTTTTCGATATCGTTGGAAGCTCCCGTAGTTACTATGTCGAATACCAACTCTTCCGCCGCCCTTCCGCCGCAGAGAACCTGAAGTTGTTTATGCGCATCGTCCTTGCTGTAGAGGCTCTTTTCGTCCTCCTCGACCTGCATGGTGTAGCCGAGGGCTCCGGAAGTTCTCGGAACTATGGTAATCTTCTGCACCGGAGCGGAACCCGACTGCATCGCCGCGACGAGAGCATGACCGATCTCGTGATAAGCGACTATGCGCTTTTCCTCCTTAGAGAGGATGGCATTCTTCTTTTCCGCGCCCGCGATGATGGTCTCTATGGATTCGACGAGATCCGTGGTGCTCACTAAAGGACTGCCCATTCGAACGGCTCTGAGAGCCGCCTCGTTGACTATATTCGCAAGCTGCGCGCCCGAAGCCCCTGCAGTCATTCTGGCGACCAGATTTACATCGATATTGTCCTCCGTCTTTATATTGCGCAGGTGAACCCTTAAAATCGCCTCCCTGCCCTTTAAATCGGGAAGCTCCAGCGGAACCTGCCTGTCGAAGCGACCCGGGCGCAGCAGCGCAGGGTCCAGAACATCGGGTCTATTCGTTGCCGCAAGGATTATTACCCCCTTATTGCTTTCGAAGCCGTCCATCTCGGTCAGAAGCTGGTTTAGAGTCTGCTCGCGCTCGTCGTTGGTGCTGAAAGTCGAATCCCTTCTCTTTCCTATCGTGTCGATCTCGTCTATAAATACGATGCAGGGAGCCTGCTTGCTCGCCTGATCGAAGAGTTCCCTAACCT
>JAAZLU010000189.1 GCA_012799165.1 Clostridiales bacterium | reverse complement strand
CGATCGCAACGAGCGCCCGGGAGTAAAATTCAAGGATGCAGACCTGATAGGCATACCCATACGAATAGTGGTCTGAAGGAAGGGAGCAGAAGGTCTAGTGGAGTATAAGCTGCGCAGGGGCGGCGAAGTTGCGGAGCTCGGCGCGGATGAGGCTATCGCAAGGGCCACGGCTCTTGTGGAAAAGGAAAGGAAGGGCATATAAATGGCTAAGATCGTAAGAATAGAGATGGAGAACGGAGATGTTATGCGCGCTGAGCTCTACCCGGAAATCGCGCCGAAGACGGCTGCGAACTTCGAGAAGCTCGTAAGAGAAGGCTTCTACGACGGAGTAATCTTTCACAGGGTAATTCCGGGCTTTATGATACAGGGCGGTGACCCCACCGGCACCGGCATGGGCGGCCCCGGCTACTGCATAGCGGGCGAGTTCGCCGCGAACGGCTTTAAGAACGAGCTGAAGCACAAAAGCGGAGTGCTCTCGATGGCGAGGGCTCAGGACCCCGATTCGGGCGGTTCACAGTTCTTTATAATGGTCGAGGACGCACCGCATCTGGACGGACAATACGCGGCCTTCGGCTGTCTGATCGAAGGGCTTGAGGTAGCCCGGAAGATCGTAAGTGCGAGACGCGACCGCCGGGACAAGCCCTTCGAGGAGCAGAAAATGAAGAAGGTCTCGATGGAGGAATAAGAATGAAAATCTATAACAGCCTGAGTCGCCGCAAGGAGGAGCTCGTTCCCTTAAATCCGGAGGAGCTCACTATGTACATCTGCGGCCCGACTGTTTATAACTATATACATATCGGAAACGCGCGTCCCTTCGTGGTCTTCGACACCATGCGAAGGTATTTGGAGTATAGAGGACAGAAGGTCAAGTTCGTCCAGAATTTTACGGATGTGGACGATAAGATTATCGACAGGGCGGCGGACGAGGGCGTCGATGCGCTCGAGCTGAGTGCCAAGTATGTGGAGGAATATTTTAAGGATGCGGATGCGCTTAATGTGCGCCGCGCGGATGTGCACCCGAAGGTTACGGAGACCATTCCCGATATAATTGAATTCGTAAAGACCCTGATAGACAAGGGCTACGCATACGAATCGGAAGGCGATGTGTATTATATTACGCGGAATTTTCCCGAGTACGGAAAGCTTTCGGGCAACTCCATAGAAAACTTGGAGCTCGGAGCCCGAATACCGGAGGGCGAAAAGAAGCGCGATCCGCTGGATTTTGTGCTCTGGAAGGCTCGCAAAACTCCGGACGAAGTCGCATGGGAATCTCCCTGGGGTTTTGGAAGGCCGGGTTGGCATATAGAGTGCTCGACTATGTCCAAAAAGCATCTGGGAGAGACGATAGACCTGCACTGCGGCGGACAGGACCTGCAATTTCCTCATCACGAGAACGAGATTGCGCAGTCCGAGGCCTGCAGCGGCAAGCTCTTCGCGCGCTACTGGATGCATAACGGATTTATTACGGTCGATAACGAGAAGATGTCCAAATCGCTGGGCAGCTTCTTTACCGTGCGCGACATACTCAAGACTTACGAAGGAGAAGTGCTGCGCTATTTCCTTCTCTCGGCTCACTACAGAGGTCCCATCAACTTCTCCAAGGAGCTTATGGAGGAGGCCAAGACGGCTCTTGAGCGGATGCGCAATTGCAGGAGGGATCTTGAGGCTGCTATTGCAAGAAATGGCGATGCCTTAAGCGAGGAGGAAGCGCGCAAGCTCGAGGCCCTGGCTAAGCACAAGGATAAGTTTATCGAGCATATGGACGACGACCTCAACACGGCGGGCGCGATAGGCGCGATATTCGAGCTTATAAGAGATATAAACACGCATCTTCGAGAGGATGTCTCAGGTCAGTTTGCCTCCGGGATGTGGAGTCTGCTGGATGAGCTCACCGGGGTGCTCGGAATACTTCGCAGCGAGGATTCGCAGCAGATAGAACCCGAGATTGCGGAGCTCGTCGAGAGGCGCAATGCCGCAAGGGCTGCTAAGAACTGGGCCGAGGCGGATGCGATAAGGGATAGACTCGCCGCCATGGGGATAACATTGAAGGACACAGCGGACGGCGTGCAGATAATAAGAGAGTAGAGTGCAGGGGGAGCGGCGGAAATCCGGAATCGGAACAGTCGAAGAGAGAAATGGCGGAGAATAAGAAATCCAAGCATCCGGAGCGAAAAGCTGCGGATGTTAAGAATCTGGGCAGCCTCGTTCTGGCTTACATGGGCGATGCAGTCTACGAACAATTCATCAGGGAGAGAGTAATAAGAAGCGGCCGATTTGTGAGGGCCGATGTACTCCACAGGGCAGGTGTGTTCTATGTTAACGCGGAGGCCCAGGCCGAGACTATAAAGACCATGCTCGAGGAGCTTGACGAGGAGGAGCGGGGCGTCGTGCGCCGCGCTCGAAATCATAGGTCGGCCACGAAACCCAAGAATGTGGACCCCATAAGCTATAAGTGGGCGACGGCATTCGAAGCCCTGCTGGGCTATCTTTATCTGCTCGGTAGAGAAAAAAGGCTTTCAGAGCTGATGGAGAGAGCTGCGGAGTTGGTGGAAGCGTCTGAGTGAAAGAGCTAAAAAGCTAATTGAAGATTAGGAACAACTCATAAATACAGGTTAAATGAACATAAAAAGTTTATAAGCAGGAAACTTATCAGAAGAAAAATTTCAAGAGGAAAATAGAGTGGAGACTTTCAACCAATTCAAGGGCTTACCCAAACAAGTATATATTATTTCACTGCTCCGTTGGGTATGCGGCATGGGCAAATTGGTTTGGGCTTTTTCGTCCATCATTCTCACCAGTATAGTGGGTTTGAGCTCTCAGCAGGCGGGTTGGGCCATGATGTTCTACTCATTTTCGATGGCGCTCGGTATAGTGGCCGGTGGCAAAGCAGCTGACTACTATGGACGAAAGCGGGCATTGCTCGTTTTTACGATATTCTCTTGCATCTTTAAGCTGATCTCTTCATTTTTTTGCACCACAGTTTGGATAATTCCGCTTACCATAGGCAGTTTTTTCTTTGGCAACGGCATATTTCCAGTGTTTTCAGCGATGGTGGCGGACGTGGTAAAGAGCACTGGGAGCACTAAGAAAACCGAGAGCTTTTCTCTTTTGTACATGTGCTCGAATCTAGGTTTTGCATTGGGGCCTATGATAAGTGGGGGTCTGGTTGAAAATCACCTGCCTTATTTGTACATAATCGAAGTTGTAGTATCTCTGATAGGCGCTTGTCTATTCTGTATCTTTACAACGGAGATCTATAGTGTAAAGAAACTTAGACCAAGCGTTAGCCACGACGAGTCGGACGACGTGGTTCACACCCTGAGGGTGGGCACCTTGACCATGTTGATGCGCAGAAAGATACTGGCGGTGTTCATAGGCCTTTATGGATGTTCAGCGGCCTGCTATTCAGCAGTGGATTATCTGCTTCCGATGCAGTTTAGGGACAATTTCGGCCTCGGAAGGGGCAGCGTATATGCAGGAAGAGTTTGGACAGTGAATGCGATAGTGGTAATCTTTATGACTTCACTCATCGTGCGCTACACCAAAAAAAACCACCAGTTCAAGTGTAGCGCCATAGCTTGTGCGCTGTATGCCGTGGGTTTTGGATCATATGCATATTTAACCAAATTGCCTCTCTATTTTGTAGCGGTTGTACTGTGGACCTTGGGTGAGGTATTTATTTCGACAGGTGCAGGGGCGTTCATTGCGGAAAACAGTCCTCCGAGTCATGTTGCGAGGTTTCAATCGCTATATGAAGCTGTGAGATCGCTGGGCGCAGGTATAGGGCCTATCATATACGGACAGATGCTGCTGCTGCTTCCATATTCGGAAATTTGGAAAAGCACTTCGGTGACTTGTTTTATAATCGCAGCTATATTTCTGACCATATATTTGAAAGTTTCGCGCTCAGCGTACAAAAGTTAATGAGAAGCTTATAAACTAATAATTAAAAGCTTGTTTCGGAAGATTTTAAGAGAGAAGACACAAAAGGCGGACAAGGTT
>JAAZLU010000188.1 GCA_012799165.1 Clostridiales bacterium | reverse complement strand
GTAGAGGTCAATCTGGCGCTCGTCATAAAATCTTCAAAATCCGGAGCCCCCATTCCCGACAAGCTCTACCTTACGATAGGTGGCTTTGAGCCCGGATGCAATGTAGACGGCTTCGGAGTGCTATGGATAACCGGAGGCGGCGGGGGAATAGATAATCTCTACGACACCATTTACAATACCGGTGCCGTTCCGCCTCTCTCGATTATGCTCAACATCCAGTTTGACATAACGAAGATATTGACGGGCAGCGCGGAGCTTGAGCTCTCCCTGCGTTCTTTGAAGGTTACGCTCGATGACGTCAGTCTTAAAAAGTTTAAGGATGCCAAGTTCCTCGACGGCGGATATATCGCCATAGGTTGGTATCCGAATGCCACTTTCGGCTTCTCGGCCGGAGTAACCTACGCGCAGATTATGAGCGGCAGGCTGACCATAAGCGCGGGAGCGGGAAAAACCCTCGATGCCTATATCGAGTTTATACTGAATGTTGCTATAACTTTACCTAAGTCGATTCCCTTCATTGGCGATTTGCCGCTTGCGGAGGCGGAACTCGGCGGCGGCAGCGAAAAGGTGTGGGGATCCGTTACGCTATTAAAGAAGATAAAGATAGGATTCGTATATTACTGGGGCGGCGATGTGGAGTTTACGCACGGCGATCCGGACGGAATGAACACATTCTCGAGCTCGTCCTCGGGCGGTACGCTGAGCACAAGTCAGGCGCTATACAAAGAGATGATTTCGCCCTTTGCAATAGGAACATCTTCGAGCGGCGGAACGGAATATGCTTCGATGGGCGGCAATCTCTCGTATGCGGCCGGGAGCAAATTTGTAAGCAACTTTGATGATTTGGCACAAAGCGCAATGAATCCGCCCGCAAGAAGAGGCACGCGCGGAGGCGGCAATACGCAAATTTCCACCAACTACGAAATGACGAGACATCTCGTCCAATTCGGCACTGCCTGCGATTATATACTCGTAGTAGCGCGCAAGGATGGTTCGGAGCTTTCCGAAGCCGAGATGAAACAGTGCATGAGCGCGACAAAGGGCGGAGCTAGCTATCCATTGTACTATTATGAATCCCCCGGTCAGAATGCTTCAAACAAGGAAAAGGCGGAGGCTCTCGAAAATGCTAACGTCAATGTTTCCGGAAAAGCGGCATACATCGTAATACCGGAAGAGCACGCGAACGGAAGTCTGCTGTTAGAGTTCTCGGACGGAAATGCCTACGACGTGAGCGCCGTAATGGTAAACCCGCTTCCCGAACTCAACTCCGCCACGGCGGCAGTGAATGTGAATAGCGGCAATCTGGATATTACATGGAGCGCCAGCAATGTAAGCGACAATGCAAAGATTATAGTTTCCGCGACTGATGGCAAGGAAGAAAACACGATTGTCCTGAACGATCAGGATATAAAGGCAAATGCCATTCCCGCTGCTGCGAGCATTCCTATACCGGAGAAAATGGCGAGCGGCAATTATAAGATTACCGTTACTTTGAGCGAGGAGAACCTTGTACACCACAGCATCGATGCCGGCACGGTTACGATAATAAACAGCAAAGCACCTGCTGCCGCCGACAACGTTACGATGACCAATTGCGGCGATAACATGCTGAAAATAAGCGTCGGAACCAATCAGCAGAACTTCAGCGGATATATGGTCGAGGTTTACGAGAAGTTCGCAGATGGAAAAGAGCTCCTTGTAGATGCGGGCAAATATTTTGGCAAGGACGAAGAGATAATAGTCGGCGGACGTTTCAACATGCCTGTCATGAAAACAGACGCAGATGGAAAACCGCTTCTTGACGATAAGGGGAACGGGATACCGGAGACGGACGAAAACGGAAATCCCGTAACCAAGCTTGTTGGCTACAATCCCGGAAGCACATACTTTGCCAAGCTGAGGCTGTGCAATATTGAAAAAGATAGTACGGAAGGCGAGATCTTCTACTGCAGCGCGTATAAGGCTACTGCAGGGGTTGTGCTCGAAGAAGCGACCCCGCCTGAAGTTACAATTGAATACGATAAGGTGGAAAAAGAGATTAAAGTCAGCTCGGATGTACCTGTGAGCGGCGAAATGTACATCAATGCCGCGACAAGCAAGGGCGATTGGTATAGTTACCCGAACCGGAAGACTGAAATCGTTCAACCTGTCGATCTTCCGGACGGGGAGTACACGATAGAATTCCATGCTGTGGACGCGGAGGGAGACCATGCGGTCGTGAGCAATATAATCAATATCGATACCACGGCACCCGTAATAATGATCAATTCGCCTAGGAGCGGAGATTACTTCGAAGGCGACAGCGTAGTCGTAACGGCGACGGTGGACAAGGACGATAAGACTGAATTTTCCTTTAAGCTCAACGGCAATACAGTTACTCCGCAGGAAGGAAGCAATATCTTTGACGGCGGAAAGATGAAGTGCACATTGCCGCTGGGCGAAGAGAAGAATGCCGGCAAGGTCGAACTACAGATTATTGCAAGGGACGAGGCCGGAAACGAGACGGTCGTGGACCTGATGTTGATGAACAAGAAGATTTCAAAGATAACATCGATCAGCATCGCTTCCGCAGATAGAGAGATAGATGGCGGGAGGCTCATGCTTGCAGAAGGCGAGAGCACGCAGCTAAGGGTTTACGGAATGGCGGGCAGCGAGAAGATCGACATTAGCGATCTGCCTGCAACCTCGCTTGAAGTGATGAACGGAATAGCGGTAACACTCAGCGGAAGCAAGGTCAGCGCAAGCTCTTCGGGGCAGACGCTCATAAGTGCCGCATTCGATCTGGGCGGAAACGATGCTCTCTATGACGGTATAGTCGTGCAAGTCTCCGACGAAACCTTGGTTTACGATGAGTTGGACGAACTGATAGACAGAGCAAGGCGAATAACGAAGGGCGGATACCCGGATGATGCCTGGAACGATCTGCAGAATGCCTTGGAGGCTGCGGAGCAGATGAGGCTGGCAGTCGGCGTAAGGCAGAGCGATATCGACGGTGTATCGACAACTCTCGCCTCTGCGATTGCAAGAATCCTGGGTGAAACGGCGCACTACAATGTTTACTTCAATACGAACGGCGGAAGCAGGATTAGCAGGCAGAGGATAAAGGAGGGTCTTAAGGCCGTAAAGCCCGAAGATCCCGTAAAGGAAGGATATATCTTTGCAGGCTGGTTCTCCGACAGGGAGTTGACGACGCACTATAGCTTCTACGACAGCGTGACGGGGAGCTTTACGCTTTACGCAAAATGGGTGGATGCGAAGAACTTTAAACTGCCATTCAAGGATGTAAGTCCGAACGACTACTTCTACGATGCCGTGCAGTGGGCTGTAATCATGGATATTACGGCCGGAACTTCGGAGACTACATTCTCGCCCGCTGCCGATTGCACCAGGGCTCAGATAGTAACCTTACTCTGGAAGGCCGCAGGAAAACCCGAGCCCAAGTCCATGGAGAATCCTTTCGGAGATGTAAAGGAGAACGACTACTTCTATAAGCCGGTGCTGTGGGCGGTTGAAAACGGCATCACCGCCGGCACCGGAGAGGGTAGATTCAGTCCGAATCTGACTTGCACCAGAGCGCAGGCGTTAACCTTCATCTGGAAGGCTGCAGATAAACCCGAACCCGCGGTAGGGGCAGCGAGCTTTAGTGATGTGAGCGCCGATGCATACTATGCGAATGCTGTAAGTTGGGCATATGCCGTGGATATCACTGCGGGCACCGGAGGAGGTAAATTTAGCCCCGACATGAATTGCACCAGAGCACAGATAGTTACATTCCTGTACAAGGCTTTTGGGAGATAAGGAGGCTAAAGTCCTTAATCGTAACCATAATAAAGGCCGCGCGGAGAAATCCGCGCGGCCTGCTGCATGTCTTTAAGTCTATCCTATGGTAGCTTTTTGCCGCAGCTGTTGCAGAATTCATAGTCTTCCGCGACGGCTGTGCCGCAGTAGGGGCAGAATCTGCTGTCAACATTATTCTCCTTCTGCACATCGATTTGAGGATTACCGAATCGCTCATTCAGCGGGTCGGACTCCTCGGAAGAATCGGTAATATCAAAAGAGGAATAGCGGTTCTTGCTCGTAGCGTTTTTGAAATTATAAACGGTCATTGCAATAGCGAGGCCGGTCCACAATATGCCGAACAGGGCGAAGGTCGGGCTCATTCGCGAAGCCGTTGCAGTCCATATAAGGCCGAAGACGACCATAACTGTGCCGACTATTCCTCCCATCATGGACGGGCCGCGTCCGGGTTTAATGCTTTTCATACCGCTATTCTCCTTTAAATTTCAATTTGTCGAAATTTTTCAAATCGAGTAATCAGGACTCTATTTATTATTCGTTATCCCTCATAACCCTGAGGAAGTTCTCGTAGCAAATCTTGTCTATTTCGGCTTCGCTGAAAACGCCTTCGAGGGCATTTACGATGAGCGGGAAGCCCGTAAAGTCTTTAAATTCGAGCTTGGAATCGATTCCGTCGAAATCGGAGCCGAAGCCGAGCGCTTCGATTCCGGCTTTGTCCGCTATGTATTCCGCATGCCTTACGATATCCGCAATGCTCGTGTAGTCATTCTTTTCCTCGTTTAAGAAGGCATCGTAGAAGTTAATGCCGACGATTCCGCCGTTTTGTCCGATAGCCTTAAGCTGCTCGTCCGTTAGGTTGCGAGGGTGGTCACAGATGGCGCGCGCGCAGGAGTGGCTTGCGGCAATCGGCTTTTCCGTGATGTCGATTACATCCCAGAATCCGCCCTCGTTCAGGTGCGAGACATCGATTATCATTCCGTATTCGTTGAGCATCTTAACGGACTCCTTGCCGAAGTCCTTGAGTCCGAGCATGTGCTCCTTCGGATCCCTCCTGTTGGGATATGCCATGCAGTTTTCGTTGTTCCAGATGAGCCCCATCATGCGAACGCCGATGTCTCTGGCTTCCGTTATACGCTCCGGCTTTCCTTCGACGAAGATGGAATCTTCTATTGTCAAAATTGCGGAGAGGATGCCGTCATTTTTGTTCTTTTCGATGTCAGCGACGGTTCTTGCCTGTCTGATGCGGTCCTTGTTCTCCTCCATGGCCTTCTTGAAAAAGTCGCGACCCATGTGGAAGCATTCGTAATATCCGACATTCTCCAGTCCGTAGTTTATCTTGGATTTCCCGGTGGGTGTCCATATCGCAAAGCACTGCGCAAGGCTTCCGCCCGCATCCAACTTGTCTAAAGAAATGTGGGCGTCGCCGTGCACGAAATCCGCTCCGTTGGTGAGGCATTCCATGATTGTGTCGCAGTGCAAATCGATAATCTTAAAGTTTTTCATATTTCAGCCTTTCTATTGATTCTTTCGGGGCTTCAGCTGAGCCCGCTTCTGAAATTTTACCATCAAATTGTACCATATTAACGCCTAAAAGTTGAGTAATATTCATTCCGCTCGGTCGTAGCTTGCACTGCGGACACGCTCCCGCTAACACGGGTGCCCCGAGCGGTTCTATGCTCTGCCTTCGTCTTCGACTCGGCAATCGCCAAGAACCGCGACCCGTGATTGACCGCATGCGCAAGCCACATCCCTCGCCGTACAGATTGTCTGCTTATACAAGTGTGCTCTAGAGGATTCTATAGATTTAATTAGTTGGATTTTTAAAATATTAGAGCTGACGTAGGAATGTAGCCTGCATCAGGCTGGGCTTGGCGGTCTCGGTACTTAGCGATTGGCAAGCCGTAGGCGCAGACAGAGCTTAGTACCGTTAGGGAACCGTCACGGAGCGGGAGCGTCCAGCCTTTGCAGGCTACTTCCGAAGCTGTAAACCTTTTAACTGTCGACAAGCTCAGTCCGAACGCTTATAATGATATCTACTGAATTTAATTTTTGCGGCCCGCCGCGCAGAAAGGGTATTTTTTATGAGCAATATTAAGGAAGTCAAAAACGGACATTTATATTTCGATGGCTGCGATACCGTGGAGCTTGCAAAGGAGTTCGGCACTCCGATATATGTGTATTCAAAGACGGACATCGTCGCAAGGATAGACGAGCTTAAAGAATGTTTCGTCGCGCCATATCCCAAGAATAGGATAGCTTACGCGGCGAAGGCCTTCTGCTGCATGGGCATATATAAGCTCTGCGAGAACGAAGGAATAAGCATGGATGTGGTTTCCGGAGGGGAACTCTTTACGGCCATGAAGGCTAAGATAGATCCCGAGAAGCTCGAATTTAACGGCAACAACAAGCTGCCGAGCGAGCTTGCCGCCGCGATAGATTACGGGGTTGGCAGGATAATAGTCGACGGCGAGCAGGAATTGGATCTCATCGAAAAGATTTGCGAGGAGCAGGAAAAGACGACCGATATACTCATAAGAATAACTCCTTGCGTGGAGGTCGACACCCACGATTATATAGTGACGGGGCGCAAGGATTCCAAGTTCGGACTGAACATAGACCCGGATGTAATATTCCCTTACATAAAGAGGGCGATCGACTCGAAGTACGTCAGATTCCACGGGTTTCACTATCACTTGGGCTCTCAGCTCTTCGACAACAAGCCGATGCTCGATGCCGTGGATGTGGCACTCGAGCTGATGAAGGAATGCAGGGAGCGCTTCGGCTTCGCTCCGGGCGAGCTCAATATAGGCGGAGGCGTGGGCGTAACCTACACCGACGAAGTGAGGATGCCCTTCAGCTACTTCTATACGCCCATACTGGAGAAGATTGCGGCCTGGTGCGAAAAAGAGGATTATGAGATGCCCGCGATAATCTGCGAACCCGGCAGGGCGCTCGTCGCGGAGGCAGGTATTCAACTCTACACGGTGGGAATGACGAAGAATATCCCGGGCATAAGGCGATATGCGGCGATCGACGGAGGGATGTCAGATAATATAAGGCCGGCGCTCTACGGTTCGGTTTACGGTGGCGTGGTCGCAAACAGGGTCGATGAACCCGCCGACGAGATCGTGACCATCTGCGGCAAGTGCTGTGAGGGGGATTCGGATATGATTATTAAGGGAGGCAAATTCGCGAGCCCCCGCAGCGGAGACATAATAGCGGTCTTCTCCACGGGAGCCTACGGCTACTCGATGGCTAACAACTACAACCGCAATCCGATTCCGGGAGTCGTAATCGTGGAGAAGGGAGAGGCGGAGTGGCTGATTAAACCTCAGAGCTATGAGCATATGACCGCTCTGGATCTCTTGCCCGAAATGCTCAAATAATTATTATAAACAGCGAATCAAAAAATCCGGTCGAAGGACCGGATTTTTGCAGTTATTT
>JAAZLU010000187.1 GCA_012799165.1 Clostridiales bacterium | reverse complement strand
TCTTCTAAAAGATGTTCCGCCGCCTCCGAAAGCCCATCCAAGTCTCCCGTCTCGGAGCCGAAGAATAAATCCGTCGCAAGCCCGAACTCGCCGAGAGTCCTCAAAGCTCCGAAGGCGAATTCGCTCGCGCTGTTTACCGCGCTGTACGCGGGCAGCTCGATAACTAAATCCGCGCCTCCGCGAAGTGCCATCGCGGCTCTGGAGAACTTATCCGCGCAGGCGGCTTCACCGCGCTGCACGAAATTTCCGCTCATAACACAAATGACGGCCCGAGGCTTTGACTGCCTTCGGACCGTTTCAATCAGGTATGCATGTCCGTTATGAAACGGATTGAATTCGGATATTATCGCCGCTATCAACGCTGATCCTTTTCTACCTGAGACTTGTAAATCTGCTCCTTAACCTCGTTGCGCGAATTGGTTATATTGGTATTGATCTTTTCGAAAGTTCCCTGCAGATCGTCGTACATATCGGAGAAATAAGTCGCGTACATCTGGTCGACCTTCTCCTGCAGATTGTAGAGTATGGAGTCTGTGTAATCGAGTATGGACATCCGCATGACCGTCGCATTTTCCTGTGCAATGCGAAGTATCTCCTCGCCTCTCGCCTTGGCTTTGACGGTTATCTCATCGCTCTCGACGAGTGCCTCCGCCTTGCGGCGAGCCTCGTTCAGTATGGACTCGTACTCGGTCTTGGCCTCGTCGAGGATTCTCTGTCTCTCGTTCTTAATCCATTGCGCCTGCTGTATCTCGTCGGGCAGCTCGAGGCGTATCTCCTTGACAATCTCGGTAATCTCGTTAGGATCGACCATAACCTTGCGTACGACGGGCACAGAAGAAGCAACTTCAATAATCTCGTCGAGTTCGTCGAGCAATTCTAAAACTTTCATTTCTACCCCCTAAATAAATTCTGACTATAGCTTAGTGTTTAACTTCTCTTTTATTTTATCCAGAACATTGGGCGTAACCCATTTACTGACATCTCCGCCCAGTCCTGCGACTTCCTTAATCATGGTGCTGCTTAAAAACGAATACTTCGGGTCCGTGAAGAAGAACACGGTCTGGGTATTATTATACAGATAAGCACTCCCCTGCGCTACAGGCATTTCGTAATTGAAATCCGCCGTATTGCGCAGACTTCTGACATCGGCGGTAAAATTGTGTTTGTTTATGTAGTCCGCCCTCAGTCCGTCGATTCTGACGACCTTAACATTCGGAATATCGGCAATCAATTCCGATATCATTCCGACGCGCTCTTCAGGAGAAAACAGGGCATGCTTTGCCGGATTTATCGTGACGGCGACCGTAAGCTCGTCGAACACGAAAGCGGCTCTCCTGATGATGTCCATGTGACCCAAGTGAACAGGATCGAAGGACCCCGCGAATATTGCGCTCTTCATAACACACCTATTTTCTTTCGTATATACTTATGCGGCTTGCGCCGTATTTCTTCTCCTTAATCAGGACGAAACCGTGAGCCTCCTGCGGAAGCTGCTCCCTCTTGCCATGCTCGGCGACGAGCAGTCCTCCTTTAGAGCAGATTCCCGCCTCATCGATGCAGCGAAGACAGTCCACTATGATATCCTCTCCGTAAGGCGGGTCGACGAGAAAGATATCCACATTCTCTCGCACTCTCCTGATATTATTTCTGTAATCTCCGAGCAACAGTACAGCCCTGTCCGCTACGCGGCAGTGATTTATGTTTTCCTTTGCCAGAGCAAGACACTCCTTTGAGGCGTCGCTGAAGTAAACCGTCTTTGCTCCGCGGCTTATAGCCTCCAATCCGAGATTACCCGAGCCTGTGAACAGGTCCATACACACGAATCCTTCATCGAGATAAGGAAGAAGAATCGAAAATACGGCTTCCTTTATTTTTTCCTTCGTAGGACGGACAGTTCTGTCCTTTGGAGACTTGAGTCTCCTTCCCTTGAGTTCCCCTGCAATAATCCTCATAAATGTTATTATAGTACAATACTTGCCCCCGTGGCAAATTCGAATTCTATCTTTTGCCTCAGGCTCGCGTTTTCAGGCAGAGTCAGGGACGGATCTGCACTGAGGATTTCGCTTGCGTCCTCCCCGGCCCTGGCGACGATATTAATGTGGCGGGCGGGATCCGCAAGCTTAAGTTGCGGTATTCCGTGCTGGCGGTAGCCGAAGAGTTCGCCCGGCCCCCTCATCTCGAGGTCCCTTTCCGCTATTTCAAAGCCGTCGTTTGTGGAGCAGAGTATATCCGCTCTCTCCTCGGCCATATCGCTTTCCGAATCCGTCACGATAAAACAGTAGCTCTCGCTGCTTCCCCTTCCGACTCTACCCCTTAGCTGATGGAGCTGAGCAAGGCCGAAGCGCTCGGCATTCTCAATTATCATCAGAGTTGCGTTCGGCACATTTATGCCGACTTCTATTACTACTGTCGATACCAGAACCTCGATTTTGCCCGCTGCAAAATCGGACATTACCATGTCTTTATCTGCGGCCTTCATAGCACCGTGCATAAGGCCTAATTTAATGTCCTTGTATGTTTCGGAAAGCTCCAGGTAAAGCATCTCCGCGGAGCGTCCCTCCAGAGTTCTCGGATCTTCAATGAATGGCGCAACTACATAACACTGATGGCCCAGCTCAACCTGACTGCGCATAAAAGCGTATGCCTCGCGCCGTGTGCCTTCATTAAATTTTCTGGTTATTACGGGCTTTCTGCCAGGCGGAAGTTCATCTATCACGGATATGTCGAGATCGCCGTAGAATATAACCGCCAAAGTCCGAGGAATCGGAGTTGCTGTCATCACCAGGACATCGGGGTTTGCGCCCTTGGCGCTCAGAGCCTGACGCTGGTTTACCCCGAATCTGTGCTGCTCGTCCGTTATCACTAGACCCAAATTATTGAATTCAACTTTATCCGATATTATCGCATGAGTGCCGACGACTATATCCGCGTCGCCGTCCTTGAGAATTGCAAGAGTTTCCCGCCTCTCCTTAGCCCCTATGGAGCTCGAAAGAAAGACGATCTTAAGTTCAAGATTCGAAAAGTCCTTAGTCAGAGTTTCATAATGCTGAGCGGCCAGCAGCTCGGTAGGAGCCATGAAGGCCGCCTGGCAGCCGCTCGAAACAGCGTTGAGGATTGCGCATTCAGCAACGACAGTCTTTCCTGATCCCACATCACCTTGAAGCAGGCGGTTCATGGCGTCGCCGGATTCCATATCCCTTCGGATTTCCGCCAGCGATCTTTTCTGGGCCGCGGTGAGCTCATAATTAAGGCTGTTCACGAAGACT
>JAAZLU010000186.1 GCA_012799165.1 Clostridiales bacterium | reverse complement strand
TGGGTCGGTGCAGGCGAGCTGATAGCCTGCATGGGCATAGGCGCGCCGGTGATTAAATTTTTGAAGAGCAGAGAAGATATAAAGTTTTAGACGGTAGGGATAGATGGATTTAGTAAAAGCGGTTATAATAGGAATCGTAGAAGGACTGACCGAATGGCTGCCCATAAGCAGCACTGGTCACATGATAATTTTAAACGAGTTCCTGAAACTCGATGTCTCCGAGGAGTTTTGGGAGTTTTTTCTGGTCGCAATTCAGTTCGGGGCCATACTCGCCGTAATCGTAATATTCTGGGATAAGCTTTGGCCCTTCAAAATTGCGGACGGAAAGTTGTGGCTGCGAAAAGCGAGCCTCAACATATGGCTGAAGGTGGTGGTCGCGACCCTGCCCGCGGCTATTATAGGTCTACTTCTGGATGATTGGATGAACGAGCACCTCTATAACTACGTGGTGGTCGCGATAGCCCTCATCGCCTACGGAATTTGGTTCCTCAGCTTGGAGAGCTCCCGCAAGGGTGATTATAAGATAAATAAATTAAAGGAAATCGACCTTCGGACGGCACTGCTTATAGGGCTATTTCAGGTTTTGGCCCTCGTACCCGGGACTTCCAGGTCGGGTTCAACCATCATAGGGGGCATGATGCTCGGAACGAGCCGCAGCGTGGCGGCGGAGTTCACTTTCTGGATGGCCGTGCCCGTTATGGCGGGAGCGAGCTTGCTTAAGCTTTTGAAGTTCGGTTTTGATTTTAGCGGGCATGAGCTGGCTATATTGGCTGTAGGTTGCCTGAGCGCCTTCCTCGTCTCGCTTGCATCGATAAGATTCCTCATGAACTATGTGAAAAAGCACGACTTTAAACTTTTCGGAATATATCGCATAGTCCTGGGGCTTGTGGTTTTAATATATTTCTTTTTGAGTTAAGTCATTGTGAGGTGTAAAAATGGCTATTAAACTTGGAATCAACGGATTCGGTCGCATCGGAAAAATAACTCTTACAGCTGCCCTTGAACGGCCCGACCTGTTCGAGGTCGCGGCAATCGCGAAGAGGAATGCGGATCTGGACTATATGGTATATACGCTCAAGTACGACAGTGTCTACGGGCGCTTCCCCGGAACGGTGGAGAAGACCGAAGGCGGCATCTTGGTAAACGGTAAAAAAATCCCCTTCAGCATGGAGGCCGAAGCGGCGAAGATTCCCTGGAAGGAGCTCGGGGCCGAGTATATCGTGGACGCGACGGGTGCCTATGTAACTTCTGAGGCGGCGAAGGATCACTTCATCGGCGGAGCGAAGAAGGTTATAATGTCGGCTCCCGCAAAGGACAAAGTGACTCCGACCTTCGTGTACGGTGTAAATCACGATACATACAGCAGGGACATGGATATAGTCTCGGCGGCAAGCTGTACCACCAACTGCCTGGCTCCTCTCTGCAAGGTTCTGCAGGACAACTACGGCATAGATCAGGGTCTGATGAGCACGATTCACGCGGCGACCGCCAAACAGAAGGTCGTCGACGCGACATCGCTCAGCGACTGGAGAAGGGGTCGCTCCGTGTTCAATAATATAATTCCGACGACGACCGGAGCCGCGAAGGCCGTGGGCCTGGTGATTCCCGAAATCGCGGGCAAACTCACCGGCATCGCATACAGGGTTCCGACCGCCGATGTCTCGATAGTGGACCTGAACGTTATGCTCGAAAAACCCACGAGCTACGCCGATATCTGCGAAAAGATGAAGGAGGCTTCGGAGACTTACCTTAAGGGAGTGCTCGAGTATGTGGACGATGAAGTCGTCTCCGCCGACTTTATAAGGTGCTCGGCGCCGACCGCATTCGATGCGAGGGAGGGCATAGAGCTAAACGACAGATTCTTTAAGATGATAGCCTTCTACGACAACGAGTGGGGCTATGTGGCTAACATGCTGAGACTCGTCGCGCATATGGGCAAGGTTGACAGCA
>JAAZLU010000185.1 GCA_012799165.1 Clostridiales bacterium | reverse complement strand
TCTCCCAATCTTTCCAAGCCCTTGTCGTCGGAAATAATCCAGCCTGATATGTCGACAAGCGATGTGGAGTTATTGTAGAGCTCAATCCAATCGTTGCCCTTATTTGGAGCGCTCGATTCGACTTCATTGATAACTACAGTTTTTGCCTCTTCCGCAAAAGAGAAGTTAAAACTGAGCGCTGAAAACAGTAGTGCCAAGCTCAGAATAGCTGACACTATTCTAATATTTGATTTCTTCATTACTGCGAAACCCTCCTAGTTTGATTTTTGAAATCTTTTCTTAAATATAATTATCAGAAAGGAGAGTTATGGAATCCATCTGACTTGTGTAAAGTCGATGTAAGATTTTGAAAAATTCCGAATGCCAAAAGCCAGGATAGCTATTGTTTAGTATTTATCGTTTGGATATTTTTCAAGTCGTAAAAATACGGCAAGCGATAAATTGTGTCGCTTGCCGTATCTGTTCTGGAGCGGATGAAGGGAATCGAACCCTCAACCGCAGCTTGGGAAGCTGCTATTTTACCACTAAACTACATCCGCATTCAGCGCGGGAATTCTCCCGTCGTGTTTAGTATTATACGACTTAAGGCGGCATTAAGGCAAGTGTAAATGCTCATATAATATGCTATACTCAAAAGTAGTTATTCAGAAAGGCGGTATTATGAAGATACAATTTTGCGGTGCCGCGACCGGAGTTACCGGGAGCTGCCATTGGATAAAGACGGATCTGCACAACATTCTGCTCGACTGCGGGCAGTTTCAGGGGGGAGCGGAAACGGAGGCCATGAATTATGACCCGTTTCCATTTGAAGCTTCAGAAATAGAGTGCGTGGTCCTGTCGCATGCGCATATAGACCACTGCGGGAGGCTTCCGCTGATGGTAAAGCGCGGATTTAAGGGTGATATATTCTGCACGGATGCGACTGCCGATCTGCTGGACGTGATGCTCAAGGACAGCGCTCACATACACGAGCAGGACGCGGAGTGGACGAACAGGAAAGCGCAGAGAGCCGGTAGGCCCCTAGTCGAGCCCCTATATACGACCCAGGATGCGATAGAAACGCTGACTCTCGTCAAGCCCGTCCTATACGATACTCTCTTTTCCCTCAATAATCAGATGAAGGTTGTGTTTAACGACGCGGGGCACATACTCGGTTCCGCTATTATAGAGCTCTGGGTCGAGGAGGACGGTGTAAGCAAGAAGCTCGTATATTCCGGCGATCTGGGCATGATGAACCGCCCAATTTTAAGGGACCCGATCTTCATAAAGAAGGCTGATTACCTGATAATGGAGACGACTTACGGCAACAGGCTCCATGAGGCGAATGCTACGAGCATCAAAGGTCTTTTAGATATATGCGTCGAGACGACGCGGCGCGGAGGAAATGTCGTAATTCCCAGCTTCGCCGTGGGAAGAACCCAGGAGCTCATATTTGAACTCAACAGAGTCTACGAAGGCGATGGACCCTATCGGGAGGCTCTCAAGGACATTCATGTTTATGTGGACAGCCCCATGGCTATAAGGGCTACGGAGATATTTAAGAATAACGCTCAGACCTACGACGAGGAGATGAGAGAGTTCATAATGAGGGGCGACCACCCTCTGGATTTTCCTAACCTCCACTTCACTAAGACGAGCGACGAATCGAGGCTCATAAATATAGACGAGCATCCGAAGATCATTATATCCGCCAGCGGGATGTGCGAAGCCGGCCGCATACGCCATCACCTTAAGCACAATCTCTACAATCCCAAGAGCAGCGTAGTCTTTGTGGGATATCAGGCGGAGGGTTCGCTTGGAAGGTATATACTCGAAGGTGCCAAAGAAGTTAAGCTCTTCGGCGAGACCATCGCCGTAAAAGCTGAGATTCACAATCTGCAGGGCTTTTCGGGCCATGCCGACAGGGATGCTCTCTTCGATTGGCTCAGCCACTTTCAAAAGAAACCTCAGAATATCTTTCTTGTTCACGGCGAGCGCGATTCGAAGTACGATTTTGCTGACTACGTTAAGCAACATCTGGGCTGGGACTGCGATGTCGTGGATGGAATGGATGAATACGAACTCAGTGAAAGTTCCACCGTTTTTACACACAGCGGAACCTTCAAATACGACGGAAGCAGCCATCCGGCGGGAGTTTACGGCGGAAGCGAGGCCTTCGGAGCTCCCGAGAAGGAGTTCGTATCGCCGGATCAACTCGCCGAGCTCAAGAGCCGAATGGCGGATCTGAGAGCGATGCTCGACAGCGTGCTTTCACACGCGGACGATGCGGTGAAGAGCGATAGTTCGACCCAGAGGCTGGTGGATATAAAGAATACAGTCGCTTCCATAGAGAAGGAAGTAATCAACCTTGGATCCACCGTCACCAAGGAAGACCGGGCGGACGACAGGGAGCTTCCGCTGAAGGGAGAGTTGCCTCCGTCTGAGGATAAGAATAATTCAAAGAAGCGCTCAAAAAAAAGTAAGTGAGGAGGGTTGCTATGAATGCGATAGTCATAGGAATTGCGGGCGGAACAGGCTCGGGTAAATCCACGATGATCAGAAATATTTCCCGCAAGTTCGGGGAATCGATCGCACTTCTCAGCCACGACTTCTATTACAAGGCGCACGACGACATGCCCTACGAGGAGCGCTGTAAACTTAACTACGACCATCCCGATGCCTTCGACAGCGACATGTTTATCGAAGATATAAAAAAGCTAAGGGCGGGCGAGCCCATATTCAGGCCTGTATATGACTTCACTATACATAATAGGGTGGAGGAAGTCGTCGAAGTTAAGCCCGCAAAGGTGCTGATAGTGGAGGGCATACTCATTTTCGCAGAAGAAAAAATGCGAGAGATGTTCGACATAAAGCTCTATATCGACACCGATCCCGATGTGCGCATACTCAGGAGGATAATGAGAGATGTAAAGCACAGGGGGCGCAGTCTGGAATCGGTGGTGACCCAATACATGACGACTGTCAAACCCATGCACGAGCAGTTCGTGGAACCTTCTAAGAAGTACGCGGATATAATAATACCCGAAGGCGGTGAAAACCGAGTCGCCGTCGAGATGGTGAATCAGCGAATAGCGGCACTGTTGGCGATCAGATAATCATAATCCGCAAGCCAGAATTCGGATTTCGTGCAGCTGAACAATCCTATTCAGTTCAGTCTTCACAATAAAACGCTTTGGCATTACGATATAGAATGCGATCCTTTGTATCGTCGCTGAAGGGCAACGCTTCGACTTGAGCTATAATTTTCTCTACAGGAACAGCCTGCGAGGTCCAATTAGAGGCAAAGCACAGTCGATTTTTGATTTGGTTTTCCGCATAGTATAAATAGTGCTCGTAGCCGGAACCGTACATGTTGATTTTGGCGGGAGAATGTGTTTCGAAGTTTAAGTAGACATTTTCGTGCCGGATGGCCAGCGCAATAAACTCCAACACCCATGGCCAGCCGCTTACGCTT
>JAAZLU010000184.1 GCA_012799165.1 Clostridiales bacterium | reverse complement strand
CCGAGAAGAGCGCAAAGCGCGACAGGGCCCCGGAGAAAGGCTCCGGCAGCGGTGAGATTCTGTGGTTGAGAGTGATGGGAGACGACAGGGTGCCGCCCATGTTCAGGCTGGCCGACACGAGTTTTGTGCATATGAGCGAGCATGAATTTACGGTTCGGGCGGGCGACAGCGTAATCGAAGCCCTGCTCGGAAATAATTCGCAGACGCTCGAGGAATTGTTGAAGGAATACGGTGGCAGAGAGTTGCGCCTAAAAGTTATAAGACAGGATTGATAGGAGAAGAAAATGGGTAGAGGAATGAAGGCCGGCAAGAGATCCGGCGCGCGCAAACAAAGCCGCGGGAATCAGATGGCTCAGATTCAGGCTATGCAGAGCCAGATGGCTGCAGCACAGGAGCGAGTCGAAACCCTGGAGGCCGAGGCGGGAGCGGGCGGCGGAGCCGTCAGCGTAAGGGTCAACGGGAAGCACGAGCTGGTGAGTGTTAAGCTCGAGCCGGAGATCGTCGATCCGGACGATATTGAGATGCTTCAGGATCTTATAATAGCTGCCACAAACGAAGCGATGAGACAGGTCGACGAGATGGCATCGGCGGAGATGTCTAAGATTACGGGCGGCATCGGATTGCCTCCGGGGTTGCTGTAAATGAGATTCTATGCCAAGCCTCTTGCGAGGTTGATTGAGGAGCTCGGAAAGTTGCCGGGCGTCGGGAACAAGAGTGCCCAGCGTCTGGCTTTTCATATTCTTTCTATGTCCGAAGGGGAAGTTAAACAACTCGCAGATTCCATAAGCGAGGCCAAGGCGCAGATGAAGTATTGCTCCGTCTGCGGCAATCTGACGGATTCCGACCCCTGTGCGATATGCTCGAACCCTTCGCGGGACCCCCGCACGATATGCGTGGTTGAAAATCCCCGCGATGTTGCAGCCATGGAGAGAGTCAGGGAATATAAGGGGCTCTATCAGGTTCTTCACGGGGCAATTTCTCCGATAGACGGGGTAGGTCCCGACGACATCAATATAAAGTCGCTCATAGTGCGGCTCCAGGAAAACCCCGATATCGAAGAGGTAATACTCGCAACCAATCCGAATATCGAGGGTGAAGCCACCGCTATGTACATAGCTCGCCTCATAAAACCGGCAGGAATAAAGGTCACCCGCATTGCCCACGGAATACCGGTCGGCGGCGACTTGGAGTATGCGGACGAAGTAACCCTTTCAAAGGCGATGGAAGGAAGGAGAGAACTGTGATGCTTTCGCAGGATTATCGGCGCAATCTGGAGGAGAATATCTCGGCGATGCCCGGGACGGCGGCGATGTATTATCGCAATTTGGAAAGCGGAGAGAGCTTTTCCTTCAATGGAGCGGAACCGATAATGGCGGCTTCCGTAATAAAACTTCCGATATTTTTGGAGATCCTTAGGCTCGCGGACTCGGGTGCATTGAGCCTCGAAGAGGAGATCATCTGCAGTGACGAGGACAAGGTCGGAGGTTGCGGGGCGCTCAAGGCCTTTCCGGGGGAGATCAGCCTTCCGCTTAGGACCCTTGCGGAGCTGATGATAACGATCTCCGACAACACGGCTACTAACCTGATAATTGATCGCGTAGGCCTGCCTGAGCTTCAACGCGGCTTTGAGGCGGCCGGGCTGATGGTCACGAGGTTGAGGAGAAAGCTCTACGATGCACAGGCATCCGCAATGGGGCTTCAGAATACGATTTCGGTTTCGGAGATAGGCATGCTGCTGGAGAAGCTTTTCAGGGGAGAATTGGTGAACCCCGCGGTTTCGGAATATGCTCTGGAAACGCTATTAAGACAGCAGATAAACCATAAAATCCCCGGATATATAAAGGGATTTAATGCGAGAATAGCTCATAAGACGGGAGAAGATAGCGGAATCTCCAACGATGTAGGCATAGTCTATGCGAAGCAGCCCTTCGTGCTTTGCTTTGCGGCTCAGGGGACAGATGTGCCGCGTTGGGAGCGCTTCATAAGAGAGACTTCCCTCGAAATATTTGAAAAATGCGGAGGAGCAGCTGAAAAATCATGATAAATTCTTATCTTGCGGCCCCGAATCGGGTCGCCTTTTCAATATTCGGAGTGGACATAATGTGGTACGGCATCATGATAGCGACGGGTATGATGCTCGCGCTGATGCTCGGATACTACAGGGTTAAGAGGCACGGCTTAAACGAAGAATATGTCATCGATATAGGCCTTGCCTGCCTTCCTTTCGCAATCGTCGGAGCGAGGCTGTACTATGTAATATTCAGTTGGGATCTGTATAAGGACAATCTTTTGCAGATATTCAACCTGCGTGCCGGTGGGCTCGCCATACACGGCGGCCTTATCTTCGGAATAGGGCTGGGACTTTACATGATGAAGAGGCGCAAGCAGAATGTCATACAGTGGCTGGATCTTTCACCTCCGTCCATCGCCTTGGGCCAGGCCATAGGGCGTTGGGGAAACTATTTCAACGGTGAGGCTCACGGTACGCCTACCGATTTACCCTGGGCCATAGAAGTCGATGGGGTTATGGTACACCCGACTTTCCTGTACGAATCGCTTTGGTGTTTCTTCCTGTGCTTCTTTTTGTGGTGGTATCATGACAGCGGCCGCAGAAAGTTCGAAGGCCAAACTATATGCCTATACCTGATATTGTATTCAATTGAACGCTTCTTCGTGGAGGGGCTGAGGACGGATTCGCTGATGATAGGCCCGCTTCGTCAGGCTCAGGTTATAAGCGTCTTCCTCGCATTGCTGGGTGTCGTCTGCTGGGTCGTCTTTTCAAAGCGCGACGCTCGAATGAAAGCGGCGGCAGTGGAAACTGTCTGCACAGAAGAAATTATAGGGGGCATTTACGCGCAGGAAAGTGCGGAATGCGAGCAAGAAAATTCCGCAGCCGAAACTGCGGAAAGTATCTGCGCAAGCGAAACTTCGGGCGAAATCGCCGCAAGCAAAATCGCGGACCAAAGCTCTGCGGATGAGTAATCTCCCGTAGGAGTTATTTATCCTTCTTGTCTTTAGCTAGCTTTGCGAGACCGGCGGCAGCGTTTATGATATGTGTAATCGCGCTTACCCCGCTCTTGTTTGAGGAAATCAATTTGCTGATCTCACTTACCGAGCCGGAGATATTCGAAACTATGGTGTGGGCGCTGTCGATATCCTCTCTCGCTACGGAGCTTATATGGGCGAGGTCCTCGAGGGCACTCGAAAGTGCCTTCATACCCGGAAGCAGCCTCGCGATCAGAACTATTATGTAGATCATGGCCACCAGGGCCGCAAGAATCAGGGCGCCCAAGAGAAGTTCCTGAATTGAAATTGTAATCGTAATAGGCATTTGGGTCCTCCTTTATTCGCTGTCCATTCAATTATCCGATTTTCCGTCGGATTTTACAAGTGTTGTTTTTAATTCAGCTTGCAGTTATAATTATATATGCTTCAATACGTTTTTGGAGGATAATTTGTCTAAATATATAATTCATCAATCGGGACCTCTCAGAGGAGAGGTGGAAATCTCGGGCAGCAAGAATGCTGTATTGCCGATTCTTGCCGCTACTTTGCTTGTGGACGAGCTCTGCGAAATTTACTATGTTCCGCGCCTTCTGGATGTGGAGGTCATGTGCGATATTCTCCGCTCTGTTGGCAAAATCGTTGAAACCGACTGGGAAGCTCACACTATCAGGGTAATCCCGGGTGAAAGAACAGGGTCGGAGGTTCCCCACGAGCTGGTAAAGCGCATGAGGGCCTCCATATTCGTTATGGGTCCACTGCTTGTTAAGACCGGTTATGCTAATATATCGCTGCCCGGAGGATGCAGTATAGGAAACAGGCCCATTGACCTTCATAACAAGGGTCTGCGGACGCTCGGCGCGAAGATAATGAGCGATGGTGGCAGAGTTGAAGCCAGTGCTATCTATGGCCTTAAGGGCGCGCTCGTTTATTTGGACTTTCCCAGCGTGGGTGCCACGGAGAATATAATGATGGCCGCTACGCTTGCGCGGGGGGTCACGACTATAGAGAACGCTGCGGAGGAACCTGAAATTGTCGACCTAGCAAACTTTCTAAATAAGATGGGGGCGAAGATAAAGGGTGCCGGTACGGACACCATAAAAATAGAGGGTGTCGAGAGGCTTCACGGTGCTAAGCATACAGTTATTCCTGATCGCATAGAGACAGGCACCTTCATGGTTGCGGCGGCGATTACGAGGGGAGACTTGCTGATTAAAAATTGCGTTCCTGACCACGTGAGGCCGGTGATAGCCAAGCTAATAGAGTGCGGCGCTATTGTTAATGATGAAGTGGATGGCCTTAGAGTGAGGGGAGACATCAATAATTTGGTGGCCACGGATATCAAGACGCTGCCTTACCCGGGTTTTCCGACGGATATGCAGGCTGTCTTCATGGCCCTGCTGACTACCGTGGATGGAACTAGCGGAGTAATCGAGACGGTATTTGAAAACAGGTTTATGCATGCCTCTGAGCTCTCCCGAATGGGCGCCAACATCCGGGTTGAGGGAAGGAAGGCGGTCGTGCCCGGAAATAAGCACAAGCTCGTCGGCGCTTCCGTTATAGCGACGGATCTTCGAGCCGGAGCTGCCTTGGTCCTCGCAGGCCTTGTCGCCAAGGGAACGACGGAGCTTCATGAGGCTCAGCATATAGAGAGGGGCTACGAGAACTTCCCCGAAAAATTGAATGCCTTAGGTGCCAAGATAGAGAGGTTTGAAGATTAGCTTTTCGCCTGGCGCGGATGCCGCATATAAAAGCCCGCCGGAAGGCGGGCTGTGCTTATCTTTTAATAGTTTATATCTTCTAAACGATTATTTGCTATGCATCTATTAAATTACGTTCAATCAATATTTACCCAGCGATGCGGCCAGAGTCTCGTCCGGATTTTCAATGAATGCTTTGTCCTTGCCGGGAAGTATGGCATTGAGCAGTATCCCGATTATGGAAGATACTGCGAGGCCTGTGAGGGAAATCGTCATTTCGCCGATGGAGAAGCTTATGGCTCCCGAGATGCCGTTTACCGTATCCGCGCCGAGCGCCGAGCTGAAGTTTATTCCCATGGAAAGCCCTATTATGAGGGCTGCGATTATTACGTTGCGGCTCTTCTGAAAGTTCGTGCTGTTTTCGACCATGTTGCGAACGCCTATGGCGGAGATCATTCCGTAGAGCATCAGCGAAACTCCTCCAATAGTGGCTGTGGGTAAGGTCTCGATTATCGCCGCGAATTTCGGGCAGAAGCTGAGAAGGACCGCATATATCGCCGCGAGCCTCACTACGAAGGGGTCGTAGACTTTAGTCAGCGCGAGCACACCGGTGTTTTCTCCGTAGGTAGTATTGGCGGGTGCGCCAAAGAGTGCAGCCATTGTGGTGCCGATTCCATCACCGATGAGTGTCCTGTGCAGACCCGGATCCTCTATGTAGTTGATACCTACAGTGCTGCTTATGGCTGAGATATCCCCGACATGTTCCATCATCGTTGCGAACGCTATGGGTACTATGGTTACAATAGCGCTCAGCAGGAGTCCGCTGTCGAAGTTCGATTTCAGCAGGCCGAACACCGTATCTTGCATCTGAAACGGAAGCCCTATCCAGGAAGCTTCTTTGACCGCTGTGAAGTCCACCTTGCTCGTCGCTATAGCCAGAGTGTAGGATGCCAATATTCCGAGGAGTATAGGAACTATCTTGACCATCCCTTTGCCCCAAATGTTGCAGACTATTACAACTACAATCGCTGCGAGGGCTATGCCCCAGTCGGAGGCACAGCTGTTGAGCGCTGAGGGGGCGAGGGTCATTCCTATGGCGATGATTATGGGACCGGTTACAACCGGGGGGAAGAAGCGCATCACGTTCTTGCTTCCCATAACCTTGCACACGAGTGCGAGAACCAGATAGAGCAGACCCGCGCAGGCGACTCCGACGCAGGCGTAGGGCAGCGATTGCCTGAGGCTTAGGCCCGCGGCTTCTCCCGCAGCCGTAACGGCTGCATAGCCTCCGAGAAAGGCGAATGAGGAGCCCAAAAAGACGGGGATTTTTCTACCGGTTACGATGTGGCAAAAAAGTGTCGCAAGTCCTGCAAACAGGAGGGTTGCAGATACGCTCAATCCCGTTATCATCGGGACGAGCACCGTGGCTCCGAACATCGCGAACATATGCTGAAGTCCGAGCAGAAGAGTTTTTCCCGTGCCTAATTCGCGCGCGTTGTAAATGGCATCGCTTTGTTTGTTCATGTCGATTCTCCTTTATTTCCTTGAGTAAAGATTGACAGATGTCTTTCCGTCGGTTTCGTCCAGCATGACGGACACGACTTCGTATCTGGCCGTGGGTACATTTTTTCCTACGAAGTCAGGTCTGATCGGAAGCTCCCTGTGGCCCCTATCCACTAGAGCGGCGAGCTGTATGCGGGCCGCCCTGCCCATGGATGAGACCGCATCGAGGGCGGCTCTGGCGGTGCGTCCGGTGTAGATTACATCGTCCACCAGCACCACTATCCTGCCTTCGACGCTGAAATTGAGCGTGGGGGGAGTCACGACGGGGTCGCGCTCGATCTCACTCAAATCGTCCCTGTAGAGCGTTATGTCCAGCTCTCCGACGGGTACCTTTGAACCCTCGATCTGCATTAAAAAATCCGCCAGCAGTTTCGCTAGCGGAATGCCGCGGGTTTTGATGCCCAACAGCACGAGATTGTCGCAGCCCGAGTTCTTTTCACTGATCTGGTGAGCCATGCGCTTGAGGGCGCGCATAACTTCCTCCCTATTCATGAGCTCCGCTTTAAATTTCATGCCTGTTTTCATAAAAAAATCCTGCTCCACCGGCAAGACTTCGCAAATCGCGCGCACGGAAATTCCCTGCGCATATGTCCAATCTTGTCGGTTTCTCTGCACCAACTTAAAGATTCGTTTTATAGATAATATCCCCGTAGAAAGGGCCTGTCAAGGGAGTTTATCCAATATTTCGTATTTTCCGCCGAGTCTTTCGTAGTCGGCGAGGAAATTGCGATAGACCTTTTCCGGGCAGCGCTCGTCATCCAGTATAACCGGCTTGGGAAGGCAGCCCGCCGCTAGTGCAGTGGACATAAAAATCCATGGATCACCTTTGCATTCTATCAATGTGTCTTCGGGATAGTCGAAGTTTTCCCGCTCCTGTATCTTTATGCCGTCATCGGTCGCTTTTGCTGACACTCCCAGGGCCTTGACGCACTCGGCTACCGCTTTAAGCCTGTCGGTCTCTTCAAATTTGAGCTGTGGCACGCCTACTATATCCATGCCCGAACCCTTGGAAGCGCCGAATATCGCATACAGACATGCCAGGTTGGGGCAGCCTGAGGCATCCACATTCAGGTATTTTACATCGTGGCGCAGCAGGGACATGGCGTATTTGAAAT
>JAAZLU010000183.1 GCA_012799165.1 Clostridiales bacterium | reverse complement strand
GGTTTTCGGGTTGCCATGAGGGATTTGGAACTTCGGGGGACCGGCAATATTTTGGGGTCGGAGCAGTCGGGTCACATGCTTTCCATAGGGTATGAGCTTTACTGCAAGCTCGTCGAGGAGACCGTTGCGGAGCTTAGGGGGGAGATTTCCGAACAGGAACGCATACCCGAGACGGATGCGAGCATAGAGCTGGGCATGGCGGCGTATATTCCGCAGAGCTATATTTCCGACGAGATTACGCGCCTTGCCATGTACAAGCGCATAGCTTCAGTCAGGTCCGATGAAGATATGATGGAGATAAGCGACGAGTTAATCGACAGGTTTTCGGATATTCCGCAGGCAACCTTAAATCTGATGGATATCGCATATATCCACAATATGGCGAGCCGCTGCGGCGTAACAAAGCTCGCTCTGCAACAGGGCAGGATAGTACTGCAGTTCGAGGAGAGCAATTGTCTGGCTACGGAGCTCCTGGTCAAACTAATGGATGAGTACGGCGCGCGGATATCGTTCTTCGGAGGGGTCAAACCACGCATAGCTCTCTCGCTTGCAAAGCTTTCTCCTGCGAAGGAGTCTCAAAAATTGCTCAATTATATGATAAAGTTCGCGTAAAGGTGATACAATCGATAAATATGGAAGAACAGAATGTAAAAAATAAATCTTTCCTTTCGGGGGCCGTCATACTTGGGGTCGCGGGCATCATCATAAAGCTGCTGGGCGCGGCTTTTCGCATACCGCTTACGAACATCATCGGAGACGACGGCATGGGTTACTATCAGACCGCCTATCCGATATACAACCTGTTTCTCACCTTGGCAATAGCAGGTATACCTACAGCAATCGCCAGAATGGTGGCCGAGAGGGTTGCGCTGGACAAAAACCGCGAGGCGCACAGGGTCTTTCGCGTCTCCTTCGGATTACTCTTCGCTACTGGCGTCATAACGAGCTCGATACTCTTCTTCGGAGCGGGGGCGATAACCGAGGCTATAAAGGAGCCGGATGCGGTGCATTGCATGATGGCGATTGCGCCCGCCCTGTTTCTATGCCCGCTTATGTCATCGTTTAGGGGTTATTTTCAGGGTCTTCAGAACATGAACCCCACCGCGGTCTCCCAGATCGTGGAGCAATCTTTCAGAGTGGCGGTCGGATTGAGCCTTGCAGTGCTGCTGCTTCCGCAGGGAACCGCGAAGGCGGCGGCGGGGGCTTCATTCGGGGCGACGGCGGGGGCTCTCTTCGGATTTATCGCGATACTCATAATTTATCTTTATAAAAAGAAGAAAATCTTTGCGAGCTTTTCCGCTCAAAGCGGGCATCCGGAGGAGTCCGCGGCGAGCATACTCAAGGATATACTGATAATAGCCGTGCCGATAACCATAGGCTCGGCGGTGCTTCCCATAATTAACTCGATAGATACGGCCTTGGTAAAAATCAGGCTCATAGACATAGGATACAGCTCCGACGCGGCCAGAGGTCTCTACGGGCAGCTCACCGGGATGTCGGCGCCGCTGCTGAATTTGCCGCAGGTTATACTCCAGGGCGTGTCGATGAGCCTCGTTCCCGTCATAGCATCGGCTAAAAAGAGAAACCAGATCGGGTTTATGCACAGCAATATAAATCTGGCCATGCGCTATGCTTCGCTGATAAGTATCCCCTGTGCGGTCGGCATGAGCGTGCTCGCAGAACCCATAATGCTGCTCTTTTATCCGTTTCAAAAGGAAGCCGCGATATCCGCAGCGGGCAGCTTGCGGATATTGGCTTACGGAATTATATTCTTAGGCCTTACACACGCTCTTACGGGGATACTTCAGGGGATAGGAAAGCAGATGTTGCCGGTCAGGAATCTGGCGATAGGAGCTCTGGCTAAGACTCTCGTTACATACACTTTAACCGGAATCCCCTCGCTCAATATAAAG
>JAAZLU010000182.1 GCA_012799165.1 Clostridiales bacterium | reverse complement strand
TTTTGCAAATGCATGGTCAGCCTCGGTAAACTTCGGTGGCCCGACATCTTTGCATGCCTGATGCATCACTTTTTCCAAAACATCATTGGGCATTACTTCGCTGCATCCTGTCAGAAATTCAATATCAAATGTGGTTTGTGTCATCAATGCGGCACCCTTTGCGCAATCACATAACCATTGATACACCTCTTCAACCTGATGTCTTTTTGGAGCTCTGACATAGTACCATACCGTGCATTCGGGCGGGACAGTATTCGGCGCACCGTCACTGATGGTGGCATAGTGGAGCCGGACATCCGGAATAACATGTTCACGCATATAATTTGCAGCTACATTCATCAATTCCACTGCATCCAAAGCACTACGCCCATCAAAAGGATGTCCCGCTGCATGTGCAGCCTTGCCGTGGAAATGGAATTTTACCGAATTCATGCATGTATAACATGCTCCCCACGCACCGTTATATGCTCCAGAGTGCCATGTCATAGCACAGTCCACATCATCGAAAGCTCCATCTCTGACCATAAAAACTTTCCCGGCCAATATCTCTTCTGCCGGACAACCATAGAACCGCACAGTACCTTTTACCGCACCGGATTCTATGGCATCCTTCACCATTAGAGCGGCCCCTACGGCGCCAACTCCAAGAGTGTTGTGCCCACATCCATGACCGGCTCTGTTCGGGTCTTCCGGAAACAGGAACTCCTGCTTTGTAGTTACTTTCTGATTAAGATCTGGTAGAGCATCATACTCGCCAAGAAAAGCAATAACAGGTTTGCCCGTGCCGTATTCAGCACATATAGCCGTTTTTACCGTTCCTACTCCTCTTTGTACTTTAAAGCCTTGATCCTCTAAATAATCAGCAATTGCTTTGGCAGATTTTGTTTCTTTAAATCCAAGTTCCGCAAATTCCCAAATTTTTTTGGCAAGATCAGTCAGCTCGTCCTCTCTTGAATCTACTGATTTAAAATATTTTTCTTCATGCTTCTTCATCACTGAACCACCTCGTATTTTGTAAGAGTCTACCTAAAATAATCGCACCGAAAACAGAAATTAATATAGCAACCGAACTATCATAAATCTTTGTAATCTTGCTTATCAACAAAGCGATAACTCCTAATGGAACTGTTACGATCGCCATCTTAGGAGAATAAAGAACCATTTGTATCAGCATTGCACCGTATAATGCCGGAACCAGAAACACTAAGGCATTAATTAAGGATTGAGGTATTAACTTCAAAATTTGCGCACCTAAAAGCACACCTATTGTCAGTATTGCTAAATTTACAACTACCGACACCGCAACTCCTATTGTAGATATAACAGCTCCTTCCGGAGTCCCCTCCTTGACTCCGGCTGCATTTTGCGCAACCGATGAGCAAGGAACTCGGAGATTTGAAATATTTCCGGACAAAAATGCCATATATGTGCCTGGTATACCTAAAACCGGTTGAAATGAGATTGGCTCAATGAAATAGTACACAAAACAAGCACTTATTCGAATAGTTGCCGCAGTAATAATTGCATCAATAGGAGGCATCACCTTAAAAACAACTAGCAATACAACCACCGGAGCAAAACTGGCTACCACCCCAACTAAACTTGTCAATCGACCCCATTTTACACTATAGGGGATATATTCCTTATCATAAATTTCTTGAACATCTTGTCTAGACGCATTATTCTCGTTCATAGCACATTTCCTCCTTTAAAAGATCATTGCAAAGGCGACGCCTACAATCATTGCAATTGTAGAGCCCCAGGTTGAGACCCATTTCTTCTGTCGTTTCTTATTCCAAACAGTCAAAAGAAACATAGTTAACGCGCCACCGATAACCGCAAATATTGACTTATTTGTCGATGTAATAGGCCACATACGATTGAATGTTAAACTGACATAAACCCCAAGGGTAGCAGCCGCTGTGATAATAGAAAGGGTTTTTGGATTCCCGCCAGATATTTTAACCCTTAGACTGTCTATCTTGTGGGTAAAAAGACCCGAAACTATAATCCAACCGATACTTCCCAAAATCATTGCCCAGACACCATTAGCAAAAGCCTCGGCAGTCATAGAAGATTGCTCAAAAGGTATTCCCATTGCTTGTGCGCCCACATCTGCAGCAGTCATTTCATACATTACCGCACCTATGTAGGATAGCCTGTACCATGCAATTGGAGCACCCATCATAACCATTAACGAAATTAATCCTACAAGAATTGAGACAGAAGGTCCTAATGCAGCGGTGGCGCTCGCTGTAACTGAGCTTTTGATTTGTTCATTTTTGATGCCCATGCGTTTACCATCTTTTAAAGATTTACGAAGTAGCAACACTACTTGGGCCGCTAACACAACCATTGGAATTGCAACTGCAAACCACATCCAACCACTGTTTGCAATTTTTAAATAATCCATTTTCAACCTCTCCTTTCCATACACTACATTTAACCCGTCTTTGGTGGGTTGCTAAAAAAATTATACAACCACATTTCAAATAAAGCAAGTAAGTAATGCGAAATAAACAAAAATTAATCAGAGAAACATGTATTGCTGGCACAAAAACGAAATTCTAAAGAGGATATACCTTTTAATTGACAAAAACCCCTCTCGTTTGTTAGCATAATTATACATAATTTTGAATTTGCACAATTATTTTTGGACAAAAAATATATTCCATAAGTAAATTCGGCAAAAGCAAGAGAGGTGGAATATGACAAATTATCTTAAAGAAGCCATGGCGATACGCGAGAAGCTTTCTCATTTCAGGCGCGAAATCCACAGAAAGCCCGAAGTCGGTATGGACTTACCTATCACGACGGCCTTCGTCGTCGAGCAGTTGGAAAAACACGGAATTAAAGCAGAAAAGCCCATAGACTGCGGAGTTTCCGCCCTCATAGAAGGCGGAAAGCCCGGAAAGACCCTGCTCATCAGGGCGGATATGGATGCTCTCCCCATTCAGGAGGATTCCGGAGAGGAGTTTTCTTCGGAGTTTCCGGGTAAGATGCACGGTTGCGGTCACGACATGCATACGGCCATACTCCTTGGTGTCGCCATATTGCTGAACAAGCATAAGGACGAGTTGTGCGGGCGGGTCAAACTGATGTGGCAGCCCGGAGAAGAAACATTCGAAGGTGCCAAAGCCATGATAGAGGCGGGTATTTTGGAAAATCCCAAACCGGATGCGGCTTTAGACCTGCATGTGGATGCCTCGTCGGAAGTCGGGAATCTTTTCTACTCTAAAGGATCATTTACTACCTCGGCGGACAACTACCTTATAAAGATAGCGGGACGCGGCAGTCACGGCAGCAGCCCGCAGAGTTCCATCGACCCGCTGAATGTCGCGGTTCAAATCTACAACGCGATAGCGGCAATGCGCATACGCGAAATTGCGGCCTCGGAATATCTGGCTATGAGCATATGCAGCATCTCCTCGGGCTCATCCTTTAACATAATCCCGGACAGCGTTGAGCTTCGCGGAACCATGAGGACTTACAATCCGCAGATTCGCGACTATGTCGTAAAGCGGATAGAAGAAATCGCGCAGCAACAGGCGACGCTCTTCGGCGCAAAGGCGAGTTTCGAGATTGCTCAGAGCGCTCCAACCATCGTTAATAACGAGGAGATGGTAGATAAAGTTACAGAATATTTAGAGGATTTCGGCATGCAATTCGAGACGGATCCAAATTTCCGCATATCCGCCTCGGACGACTTCGGTTATATAGCGCGTGAGATTCCAACCGTAATGTTCTTCCTCGGCAGCAAACCTGAAGGGCTGAAAAACAACCTTCTGCACAATCCGAAAGTCGTATTCGACGAGGAGGCTCTTCCCGTCGGCAGCGCCCTCCTGAGCCATCTTGCGAGCAAATGGCTCTGCGAACACGCTTAAATTTTATACAAAGAAACAAATTTATTGCACTTTGAGGATACGCACCGCGATTGCAATATCGAGGTGGACAACTATAGCAAAGATTGATCTTAATGCCGATCTAGGGGGTAAATTGTGAATTTAAAAGAAAGAATTGAAAAGTTTAAAGAGTTGGAGTACGAATTCAACAAAGATTTTTACAGCAAGCTGGAAAAAAGGCAGAGACCTCACACCTTGTTTATAGGTTGCTCGGATTCGAGAGTGGATGCGGAAACTCTGTTTCAAGCAGAGCCCGGCGAAATTTTCCAGATGAGAAATATCGCGAATATCGTGCCCAGAGAGGAAGAGCCGGGAACTCATCCTTCCGCGGTCTCGGCCATCGAATATGCCGTTAAAGTCTTGAAGGTTAAAAATATAGTAGTCTGCGGTCACTCCAAATGCGGAGGCTGTGCCGCAATCAGAAAGCTCAAGACATACAGCAAGAAACTTCCCTATACGGGTGAGTGGTTGGCTCAGAGCGTCACCATATCCGATTACATAGATTCTAAATATCCGGATATGAAGGAGAAGGACAAACTAGTGATGCTCGAGAAGCTGAACGCGGTTCAGCAGCTGGACAATCTGATGACCTACGACTTTGTTAAGGATAGATTCAAATCGGGCAAATTGAATCTTCAAGCTTATTATTACGACATAGGTAGTGGAGCCATATCCGTATACGACTACGACAGCGTCTTTTCGGATATGATAAACGAAATAACAGAAGCCCGAAGGCTGGCCCTTGCCGCCGAAGAGGAAAACACACAAGCGGAAAATTAAACAAACTAAAACGGGCGGGCCAGATGAGCCCGCCCATTCGTTATATTCTTATTTCAGATCCTGTAGCCAAATACTCTAATCTGTCCCCCATAAGAGCCTTGAGCTTCTTATAAGGCCTCATCCCCGTGCAGTGGCCGGTGTAACATTTTGCACCGGTGGCCAACAGGTACTCGGCAATTTTGTCTATCGTCTCCGCATATTCGTCCTCATCCGGCGAATTGCCAGCCAAATGGAATCCTCCTATTACATAATCGGGCATGCAACCCTTAATGCTCCGGAAATGCTCCACGATATTCACGATGCCGTTGTGAGCGCAACCCGTAAGCAAGACGCTTTTTCCACCCTCCTCTATTATCAGGTTCTGCTCGTGAGCAAAGATATCCGGAAGAAGCTGTCCATCCTTCTCTATAAAGATGCCCTTGTTCGGTCGCGGAAGGGCTTCTGTTTGAGCAACATTTGAAAATATCTCGAGCCCCTCGCCGATGAGAAGATAATCCGACACAAAGCTTATCCTGTCATTATCCTTCAGCTTCTGATCGATGCCTATGTACCTCAAATCATCGCCCGGATGCAGAGAATAATAGAATGTCTCGAAAGCCTCGGTGCTCAGAAACATTTCGGCCTTATCATTCTGACTTAAAAATGAATTGAGCCCCCCTCCGTGGTCGTAATGCCCGTGTGAAATCACCAGAAGCTCGACAGCTGATATATCTACGTCCATTTTCTTTGCATTCTCAAGGTACATTTCACTCGCACCCGTATCGAACAATATTTTGCGTCCGTTCGCTTCGATATATAGACTTAAACCGTGCTCGCTGCCCAAATCCTCCGAGATCGACATGTTCTCGACCAACACCTTAATTACCATCGATTTATTCCTCCTCCTGATTAAGCACATTCTATTTCCGGCTTCAATTCGAGCAAGCTTCCTCCTCGACAAGATCCAGAAGTATATCGTCCCTAATCTCGGCCACGGCTTCCGCGCCCAGCAGATAGTCGATAATCTCGAGGGCAAAATAGACTGCAGTCGCCGGTCCGCGCGCAGTGATGATATTACCGTCTCGCACGCAGATCGCCTCGCTGTACTCGTCAAAGCCTAGATCGCCGCCGAAACCCGGATAAGAAGTGCCCTTGCGACCCTTCGTCAGCCCCGCCCTCTCCAGAATTACGGGAGCAGCGCATATTGCGGCCACAAGTCTTCCGTTTTCGATCTGAGTCTGAATCAGTTCGATAACCCGTCCATCGTCTCTAAGATTATAGGCCCCGGGAAGTCCGCCGGGCAAAATTACGGCGTCGTATGCTTGACTCGCTGTCAAATCCTCGATCAGGCAATCAGCCTTAACTGAAATATTATGAGCCCCCTTTACCATCTCGCGTCCCTGTATGGAACATATTTTCACATCTATGCCTGCGCGGCGAAGATAATCTATTACAGTTATAGCCTCCACCTCTTCAAATCCGTCTGCGAGAAAAACCAAGCTGTGCTTCTTCATTTCTGTCTCCTTTCCTACACATGTTTTTAAGATATCTCCGTTCTGCAAAGCAGTTCGGGCTTTTACTTTCCATCGTATTTTCTTTACTTTTTTATTTTAACATATAAGCGCTCCGCATCGGTAGCTGGTTGCGGGCGGATTCATTATGTAGATAATTTTAACAGAAAAAGAACGAAATTTAGCGACTTTACTTTTATTTAACATTTCCAAAAACCTTGATAAGCGGAATTTTAAAACAAAAAACTGCCCGACCGAATCGGGCAGTTTTTCTGGAGGTAGCACCCGGATTTGAACCGGGGATCAGGGTTTTGCAGACCCATGCCTTACCACTTGGCTATGCTACCATTCAGGCGGAGCCGGCCACGAGGCCGGCCCCTGATCTTGGCTAGGGTAGAAGGATTCGAACCTTCGCATGACGGAATCAGAACCCGTTGCCTTACCGCTTGGCGATACCCCAACGTCTTATCTTCACAACACTATACCGCTTTTAGATCCTTTTGAGAAGGCTCTGCCAAATAAGTGTTGGGGTGGGTGATGAGATTCGAACTCACGCATACTGGAGCCACAACCCAGTGTCTTGACCGCTTGACTACACCCACCGTATATCGTTAAAAAAGGTGGTAGCGGGAGAGGGATTTGAACCCCCGACACCACGGGTATGAACCGAGTGCTCTAGCCAACTGAGCTATCCCGCCACGCATTCAGCTCGACGCTGCAAAGAAGATGTTAGCATTTAAAAATGAGGCTGTCAAGAAAATCCGACGCTTCGGACATCATTTTTCTTTTTTGAATACCCATTCCCTCTGTATCTGAAAGCTTATTAAAAAAAGTGTGATATCTACCAGGACTTTGATTGCCGTTTTAGCAAAACCCACGGCTTTAAATAGGGTGCTGAGAGCCGAAACGCCGAGCCAAGAAGCAGTCAGCTGCATGGCCGCCAGCATATAGTAGCGAAGCATACTGCCTCTATCGGAGCCTTCGCTCTTAAAGACGGCATTGCGATTATAAAAATAGTTAAATAGCGACGATACAATCCTGGCACCGAAGGTCGCCACGAATATCTCCTGCGTGTCCGGCAAATAAGAGAATATACGGCAAAAAATCGTAAAGAGACTCAGGTCTATCAGCATCGACATAATGCTACCTAGCGAGAATTTGAGTATGGGTCTATAAATCTTGGCAGAATCCCTGAATACTCTGAAATGACTGCTCTTATTGTCCTCGATATAAATGGTGTCTATAGAGCGCTCCAGAAGATCTATCCCATTCTCCTTCATGTACAGGAGCATGTTCGTCTCGTACTCAAAACGCTCACCTTCGATATCGGAAAACTCGGCAAGATATTCGCCCGGGATTCCCCGCAGGCCCGTCTGGGTATCAGAAAGCCTTATGCCGCACAGCAACCCGAATATGAGGCTCGTTATCCTGTTGCCCAGCATATTGTGAGTTGGCACATCCTTCTTACTGAAATCCCTACAGCCAAGTACGACGCAGCCGGGATTATCAATCATATCCGAAGCTACGAGCACACTATCTTTGGCGCTGTGCTGCCCGTCGCCATCCACAGTTACTACGCCCCTACAGCCGGGTTCATGCTCCGTAATATATCTGAATGCTGTCTTGAGTGCATGACCCTTACCGCGATTCTCCTCATAGCCCAGCACGGTGCAGCCCGAAGTTTCCTTGGCCTCGGCAAAAGGCTTAAGATGTTCGGAATCTGAGCCGTCATTTACGATCAGCACCCGCGAAAAACCGGCTGCTATCATGCTTTCAACTACCTTCATCAACTTCTCGTCTGGATTGAGAGAAGGTATTACCACTATTATATTTTTAAGTTTATCTTTTATATTTTCCATCTTAGCTGCTGAGCCGTAGCGGCATCAGTGCTTGCCTTTCTTAGTAAATAATTTTCTTATAAGCGCGGCGAGGATGCCTATGGCTGCAATTATCGCTGCCGCTATGATAAATATGCCGTAATCCTCAATAAAGCCCCACGATCTATCCGGTTCCGCCTCAATAGGAGGTTCCTGCACCTGCGGTTCTTTCGGATCAGGCTCTTCTACAGGGTCCGGATCCGGGGGAATGTAGTCCGAAAAATCGCTCTCCGTTATATTCTCAAAGAAGTCCGGATCGCCTTCGCCGCTGTCCGGGCCGACCGCACTGTGGTACAGTCCGAAAGCCCTGCAGTCGAATACTCCGTCGGTCCTCACCTGAAACCACTTCTGTTGAGAAGCATGGCAAGCATAGCCCTCCTTGGCCATATCGAGAGCCGTCTTTCCGCCGAAGTTCTCGAGAGGAAGATCCCAATTCATGCTTACCGCGCCCTCGGGCCAGAGATGCATATACATCTTCTTGATGGCATACGGCGGCAGCGAATTAGCCTGCTGCGCGTACTCGCCGCTGCCCTCCGCCTTCCACTCGGGGTCCGCCGCCCACTCTATCGCCTGCTGCATCACCCAGGCGCCCAGCATATGACCCCCGTGGCCATACTCGCCGTTTATATCATGAGTTATAACCACTTCGGGCTTAAAGCGCCGCAGCAGCATAACCTCGAAGGCCTTCACCTCGTTTAAATCCCAGATTTTCTTCGCATGCTCAAGGCTCTCGGAATAAGTGTCCGCAAACTCAGCAATCACCGGGTAATTTCGAATCCCCACCGTGTAGAGGCCCTTTAGGAGCTCGTGCTGCCTCTAAGGCTGCTCCCTGTGGTGGTTCAAATATGCGACTTGAAGTTTGTATCCTCGCTCTCCCGCATAGGTCGGCATCGTGCCTCCGAAGAAGAGATGCTCGTCATCCGCATGGGTCGAAAGAAGCAGCATATCCGCATCCTCGCAAGGGGGTTCCCAAAGCTGCGCTCTCGCGGGGGTTTCACCCTCTCCGTAGGCGAAGATATCGCATATCGTGACACCGCCTTCAGGGACATGTATCGCAATGCGGTGTGTTGGCATAAAGAGTTCTATATACTCGTGCAAAAATCCGTTCTCTCCGCCCGAATCCGCGTAAGGGTGAGCCCCCATATCGCACTCGATTATGTAAGGAGCGGGAACTTTATCCCAAATAATATACAGCGAATGGATATCTCCTTCCGACGACTCGATAACTATCTCGCTGCCTGCGGGAAGTTCGTATTTCGTCGTCCAGTTGCTATCTGTAAGCTTCGTTGCGCGGGTATATTTATTGTCGACATAAATATATGTATTTTCCGCATTCGAAAGCAGCGAGGCTTCGTCCTGCGCAAAAACCGCGGCGACCCCCAGCGCCAAGAATACCGCTATAGCTATCGACAGAATAATTCGCCTTCTCATTTTCCGAAATACCCTCCGCGGTAGCTCTTTGCATCCTGGACCAATATAAAGGCGTGCTCATCCCATTTCTTGATCAGTGTTTCGAATTCTTTCAACTTTTTCTTATCTATGCTTGCGAATATCATGTATTTTTCGCCGGCATACTCGGATTCGTTGGCGTCCACGACGGTTAAAGCGTATCCCTCATCCCTCACGGCTTTCAACATATCCGGATTGCGATCGGTGGTTACGACCTGAACCGAAACGCTTCCGCTGATTAAGAATTTGGAGAGCCTGGTTCCGATATAGGTTCCGCAGGCAAAGCCGCCCGCGTATGCTATGGCAATGGCTATTACCGGCCCCTCGCTTGAAATCGCGTCTTTCACCACTACATACCATATAAATATCTCAATGAACCCTATTATTCCTGCAAGCGCCGACTTCTCCTTGACGGTAAGTACCATCCTAAAGGTACCCATAGAGACGTCAATGATTCGGCAGAAAAATATTATAAGGCAACTTTTTATAAGAGCCGGTGTTATCAATTTTCTCCTCCTTAAACACACATATATCACACATGTATATAATAATTAATAATTATATCACAACCAAGATACAAAGGGTGACACAACACTTTCTACCTACCATTAGGAAATAATAAAAGAAAGTGTTATATCACAACTAAGATTGCAACAGATGTTTAGTTTACCTTGGTTTAATCGGGAAAGCATTATATCATAACTGATATTTTTGTGTATAATATTTATAGCCTCATTTAGCAGTAAGCATATGACAGCTTGAAAGGACTTTATAAAGTTTATGAATATCGCATTTTTTTTAAAGCCCAAGGAAGAGGTGGAATTCGTCTACGATGACTTCACTCTCAGGCAAGGGCTGGAGAAGATGAAACATCACAGCTATACAGCGATACCGGTAATAGGCCGAGACGGAAAATATATCACAACCATCAGCGAGGGCGATTTCCTGTGGTTCATACTCAAGGATGTCGACGAGGAGCTCCGGGAGATGCCTATGCAGAGCCTGGAAGATGCCTGCATAAGGGATGTAATGGAACGCGGCAAAAACCCTCCCGTGCCGATAACCTCGACTACTAGCGATCTCATAACAAGAGCGATGGAGCAGAACTTCATACCCGTGGTAGACGATGCGGGCTCCTTCATAGGAATAGTCACCAGGCGATCTCTGCTGCGATGCTTTGCAAAACAGATAAAATAAGTGTATACTATTTAGGTTAGTATATTATAAACGGCAGGAGAAAAAGCTATAATGCATCATCCATATAAGACCCGCGAAGGCGGCTGCACTGTAACCGTCTTCGTTCCCTACGATTGCAACAATAATTGTCCGTTCTGTATAAATAAAGGTGAATATGCCGATACCACGGGATTTTCGCTTGATAAAATCTGCGAAAGCATAAAGTTGATGGACGAGATAACACCCAAATGCGACTTCGTGTTCACGGGCGGAGAACCCTTCGCCGACCTTGAATCTCTTCAGCGCATGCTGGATCTGATTCCCAATACACATAATATCTACATTAATACGACCCTCCCCGTCTCCGAAAATCAGCCGGAAGAGGAGATTTTGCGCTTCGCCGAGAAGAACAAGAACAAAATCGACTGCATAAATGTTTCCAGGCATGTCCAACGATACGTGGTGGAGTCCAATGACGATCTTTTAGCAAGGCTTCCGATTCCCTTCCGAATCAACTGCGTGCTCTACGAGGACTATCCCTTCGATGAACTCATTCCCTTTATCGAACGCTTCCGTAAAATACCGGGCTCAAATATACAGTTCCGCTTCGACTACACAGCCACGACACCGGAAAACCTCTACGACAAGGAAAACGACCGGATAATCCGGGATCTGAATAAGATTGCCCGCTACACGGGGATGGACGGATGCCGAATGCGCTGCGGTTTCCACTACGATTATAAGGGAATGGAGATCGTCTATCACAAGACCCTCCCCTACTCCGCAATAATCGAAGAAGACCCGACCGACGGTATCACCTACTGCATACTCTACGATATCATAATAAAGCAAAACGGCGATATCCATGCGGACTGGGGCCACGATGTGCTCGACGAACTCGAGCTCGACATAGAGGCCTACAGAAATGTCAAGTTCGAGCCTTACGATATGAAGTGGTACGAAAGAGTAGAAATTGAATTGTGTGCCGCGAGCGGTAGATAAACTACTTAAGAATATTTAAGGGAGCTTCACACGAAGCTCCCTTTCGATTTAATCTGTCTAAAAAGATACTCTAAAGTTTATCTTCTCTCATATACTTGTTGTTTATGCCGTCGAGCATGTCCCACTCCTCAAAGGCCCTCTCTCCCACACCTTGCGGGCACTCTTTGATTGCCTCGAGGTATTCCCTCTCGTCTATATTTTGGATCTTGCGATCTCTCATTATAACCTGCCCCGCCACCACACTATGAGTGACTTCCTCGCCCCTGGCGGAGTAGACGAAGTTCGGAACGATATTCCTCATCGGATATGTGTAAACCGGGAGCATCGACAGGAAATTAAGCGAGACCGCAATAAAATCCGCGCTCTTTCCTTCCTCGAGCGAGCCGCAGACATCATCTACCCCTATTGCTCTTGCACCTTCTATGGTAGCCATGCGCAGTGCCCTCCAGGCCGGCATAACTTCAGGATCCTCGTACTTTATCTTGTTGAAAAGGCATACATTCTTCATTTCGTGGATTATGTTGTGGCAATTGTTACCTGGTGCCTGATCGGAACCTAGCGCGCAATTCCCGCCTGCCTCCTGAAATACGACGGAGGGACAAACTATTCCGTCTATTATCCCTATCGAGGCCGGGTTTACGACCATACCCGCTCCTGAACGCGCTATCTGTCTCGTCTCCTCGTCGTTGCAGTCCGTGAGGTGAACTGCTATCAAGTCTTCGTCAAGTATCCCCAAATCATCCAAAAACTGCGTAGGCCGTTTACCGTATCTTTTTACTATCTGATAAGTCTCTCTGTCGCCCTGCTGAACATGCAGATGCATCTTGGTCTTTCTCTCCTTGACGATCTTCTGAGCTTCAAGGAGCATCTCGGGGCTCAGGAAATCCGCGCCCTGAGGGCCGAAGAGTATCCGTATATTTCCGCGCCCGTGCCACTTGTCGTAAACCTCGATGTTCGCCTTCATCTCGCGTCTTCCCATCTCATCGTCGAACTCGTAGAGCTCGCCAGGCATGTAAACCTTCCTCTTGGCTGCACGGAACATCTGCGCAAGATGTCCCCTTGCACCTATCTTATCGATAAATTCAGCGCAGCTCTCTATCTCCTCGTTGTAATCCCCAAGGCATGTGGTCCCAGCCTTCACAGCCTCGATTATGGCAACCTTGCTGCCCTTGACGCAATCATCGTGCGTAGTCGCATTGCTAAAAGGCTGAAGTGCAAACATCATCCAGTTCTTTGAATCCTGAGCCAGTCCTCGCAGCACATTCATCTGCGTATGCATGTGCGCATCGATGAGCCCCGGGAATATCACATGTTCCTTAAGTTCCAGCAGCTCATCCGCCTTGTAATCTCTGTCCACCGTGGCCGCATCGACGAAGGCCTCAATCTTCCCTCCGTTCACAACCATTGCAACACCACTCTTGTAGCCGACTCCTTCCCCCTGCATGGTGTAGAAGTGAGGAGCTTTAACGATCATATCTACCTTTTTCATATCAATACCTCCCTGCACATCAATATATAATAATTCTATACTACAGGTATTTCAAAATCAATCTTCGCAGTGCAAGCTACATCCCTCGCCGAGCAGCAGCTTGTACGCGTTGCACATTCCGTGCGCTTGCATTTATCTCCCTTAATCGTTATAATCTTTAATTATCAGCAAAAGATTGACTAAGGAATAAGGCATGTCCTACAAAAAAGAAAAAAGGATCAGCGCACCATCGACATATATGCATTCTTCTTTTCACTGGTGGCTTTCCTATTTGTTCTTCAGCTCGGGTCAGCTGTCTTGGGAGCCCTGATGCACTTCAGCTATCCCGGTAACTTAAGCTCGCCGAACAATTTTTGGTCGATATTCGGCGCGCTCAGCTCCCTTACTGTAATCTTTATGTTGGCCCCCAAGTCGGCACGATAGTCATAAGGCGCGCTGAGGCGAGCCGAAAATTTTTTAGTTTACAACCTGATAGTTTTGTTTATAATGTTTGTGGGTGCCGTTTGAATATTCTATGTCTATAAGCAGGTTTGGTTCATACTGCCCAACGTAATTTCAATCCTAGGCACAATATTCGCGCTTCGCAACAGACACCGCTCCCGCCAGGAGATTATCGAAAGCAGCTGGACCTATAAGCGCGAGCAAAAGAGAGGGAAAGAGGAAGTACGAACCTCCTCGCTTCTAAATAATTTAAGGGCTGTTAGCTCAGCTGGTTAGAGCGCTTGCGTCACATGCAAGAGGTCGTCGGTTCAAGTCCAATACAGCCCACCAAGACGATAAATCTCCGGAGCATGCGCCCCGGAGATTTTTAATACCCCTTTTAAATTCCTCCTCCATCAAACCCTTATTATTCAGCTCTTTTTATACTTGATCTCAGCTCCGCTGAAAACCAAGGCACCCACTATCAGACATACGACAGTAACTGCAACGCCAGCTATAGCGAAATGACCCAAGCTCTGCGCAATCCACTCCACACAGCGAATGAAAGGCTTTGCAAGAAGCGGCGACGGAATGTCCAACTCCTCCATCGGAACGGCATCCAAACAATATTCGAGTGTCCCGATTAAGGCATTCAGGGCGACGATTCCGAAGGGCACCCAGAAAATCACCCTGCCGAGCCAATTGAGGCGATAGTTTATTGTG
>JAAZLU010000181.1 GCA_012799165.1 Clostridiales bacterium | reverse complement strand
CTCCTTGCTCGCGCGCCTTGTACTCCGGGAAAATCCCTTCGTAATCTACGCAATTTACGAGCCGTATTACTGACTTGCTGCTCGCAATTCAGCACGGTCGCCGAGATAAAATCATGTTTGAGCTTTGCTCATTTTGACGCTTTCGCGCTTTTTCGCTTTTGCGAAATTATTGTTTTTTTGGAATTGTACGAGAAATTTTTCTACCAATTTGCAGATTGTTTTCTTGTACTATCTCCAGGATCAACTTAATGACCCCTTCGACTCAATTTCTACACTATGATGTTTTCAAGGTCCATCCGCTCAAATGCGGAACATTTTAGATTATAGGGCTTTAAACCACAATTGTCAACCACTATTTTTTCTATTTTTCGTATTTCCGCAAGATTACGAGCCATACTACTCCTCTGTACAGCAATAAAATTCCCCGGGCAAAACTCGAATCCGTTTCTTTACAAATCGGGTGCTTCGCTATCACCGGGGAAACTGTTTATATTTACTCTTCGCTACAGATAGCTATCCCCGCGGATGCGCCTATGCGGTCGGCACCCGCCTCTATCATCGCAAGGGCCGTCTTTCTATCCCTTATTCCGCCGGAAGCCTTAACCTGAACCTTATCGCTCACGCTTTTTCGCATAAGCTCGACTGCATTAAGCGTAGCTCCGCCCTCTCCAAATCCCGTTGAGGTCTTTACAAAGGCGGCCCCGGCCTCCTCGGAGAGTTTGCAGGCCTCCACGATTTGCTCATCGCTGAGCGCTCCGGTTTCGAGTATCACCTTTACAATTGAGCCAAACGAGGCCGCGGCATCGACCACCGCTTTTATATCCTCCCGCACATCATCATTAAATCCCTCTTTAAGGAGCCCGTATTCCATGACCATGTCTATCTCGTCCGCACCTTCTCTGCAGGCGTACTCTGTTTCAAACACCTTGGCTTCGGTCGCCATGGCTCCCAAGGGGAATCCCACGACACAGGCCAGCTTTACATCGCTTCCTGCCAGGCACTTCTTAGCGAGAGGCGCGAAGACGCTGTTAACGCATACTGCATAGAATCCATGGTCCTTTGCCTCCTCGCAGAGCTTTTCGATATCAGCCCTTCCCGCGCCCGGTTTGAGCAATGTATGATCTATATATTTCTGCAAAGCTTTCATATCAATCCTCCCTGATCCACGAAACATAGGGCAGATTCCTATATTTTTGATCTATATCCAGCCCGTAGCCTACTATAAATTTATCCTCAACTTCGAAACCTACGTAATCTACCTCGAGGGCCACTTTCCTGCGAGCTGGCTTATCGAGGAGGGTCACGATACGAAGCGAATCGGGTCCGCGCTTTTCGAGATACTCCTTGATGTATGCAAGTGTCAGACCGGTATCGATTATATCTTCCACTATCAAGACATTCTTTCCTCTTATATCTTCGTCCAGGTCCTTTAGTATGCGGACCACGCCGCTGGAGCTGGTCGCGCCTCCGTAAGAGGAAACGGACATAAAATCCATCTCCAAATCGAGGCGGATAGCCCTCATCAAGTCGGCCATGAAGATTACCGATCCTTTAAGTATGCCTATCAACAGCAATTCCTTGCCCTCATAGTCGCGCGAAATCTGCTCGCCGAGTTCTGCGACTCTGTTTTCAATCTCCTTTTGGCTTATGAGCACCTCGGAAAAATCATACTTCTTTTTAGCCATTTAATCCGTCTCTCCCGGCGTTCCGCCTTCCTTTTTATTGAGTATCTTTTCCATAATATCGAGAAGTTCCCGAGCTCCCGTTCCGTTTTGAGCAGATACGGCCACGAGATTGTCCTCGGGAGCAAGCTGCAGAATTCTCCTGATATTCCTTAAATTGTTGCCGAGCTGTCCCCGGTTGAGCTTATCTGCCTTGGTGGCGACGACGAGGCCGTCGAGACCGTAGTACCTGAGATACTCGTACATCTGAATATCCTGAGCGCTCGGATCGTGTCGAGAGTCCACGAGTTGAACCACCTTGAGAAGGCTCGCGCGATTCGAGAGATAATCCTCCATCATCGGGCCCCAGCTCTCCGCCTCAGCCTTGGAGACCTTAGCATAGCCGTAGCCCGGCAAATCGACGATACGAAACTCGTCATTAACATTAAAGAAGTTTATCGTGCGTGTCTTCCCGGGACTCTGCGAGACCTTCGCCAGGCGCTTTTTGTTCATAAGAAGATTAATGAGCGAAGATTTTCCCACATTCGAACGTCCCGCAAAAGCTATCTCGGGGACATTATCCTCGGGATATTGAGCTTTCCTGACGGCGGAAGTTATGAATTCCGCCTTCCTTATAATCATGCGAAAGCCTCTCTAATCGCATCATCGACACTCTTTATGAGAACGAAGTCAAGCTCGTCCTTAACGACCGCAGGCAACTCCTCCAAATCCGGCTTATTCTCATCGGGAATCAAGACTTTGCTTATTCCCATGCGATGCGCCGCCAGTGTCTTCTCCTTAATTCCGCCTACGGGAAGAATCTTGCCCCGCAGCGTAATCTCACCCGTCATCGCGACATCCTTTCTTACCGCTTTTCCGGTAAGAGCAGATATTACGGATATGCACATCGTTACACCGGCGGAAGGACCATCCTTGGGAGTTGCACCTTCGGGCACGTGAACATGTATGTCTTTAGTCTTATAAAAATCCTGCTCCACTCCGAGCTTATCCGCCTTGGATCTTATGTAGCTTATCGCTGCCTTCGCAGACTCCTGCATCACCTCACCGAGCTGTCCGGTCAGCTGAAGTTGCCCGCTCCCCTCGACCACAGCTGTCTCGATGAACAGGGTGTCTCCACCGACTATAGTCCAGGCGAGCCCCGTGGCAACTCCCACCTCATTTTCACCGAGCAATTTGTCGTAATGGAATTTCTTTTTTCCGAGGTACTTGTGGATGCTGAACACGGTTATAGAATGCTTTGATTCATCACCTTCGACCACGCTCCTTGCAACTTTTCTGCATATATTGGAGATCTCCTTCTCCAAACCCCTGACGCCGGATTCTCTCGTATAGGAATTTATAATCTCGTGTATCGCGCCCTTGCTGAAAGAAATCTGCTCGCTCGCGAGGCCATTGTTCCTCACCTGCTTCGGAACCAGATAATTCCTTGCGATATTATATTTCTCCTCCTCAGTATAGCCGGAGATATTTATCACTTCCATCCTATCCAGTAAAGGCCGCGGTATGGTATCGGTAGTATTTGCGGTCGTTACAAAGAGAACTCCGGATAAATCGAAAGGCACTTCGAGATAATGGTCCACAAACTCCTTGTTTTGCTCGGGGTCGAGAACTTCCAAGAGAGCCGAAGCGGGGTCTCCTCTAAAATCCTGTCCGATTTTGTCGACCTCGTCGAAGAGGAATACCGGATTGCTGCTTCCGCACTCCTTTATTGCACTCATAACCCTCCCGGGTATAGCACCGATATATGTTCTCCTGTGGCCGCGTATCTCCGCCTCATCGCGGACGCCGCCCAGGCTCATGTGCACGAATTTCCTCCCGACGGACCTTGCTATTGACTTCGCTACGGAAGTCTTTCCGACTCCCGGAGGGCCGACGAGGCAGAGTATCGGTCCCTTGTCCCTAAGAGGCTCCTCGGAATCGTCTTCCTTTTCGGACTCGGCATCCCTCGCTATAAGGACCTGAACGGCCAGATATTCCAGTATCCTGTCCTTAACCTTCTCAAGACCGTAGTGATCCGCATCCAAAATCTT
>JAAZLU010000180.1 GCA_012799165.1 Clostridiales bacterium | reverse complement strand
TGTCTTCTATTTTGAGAGGCTTGTCCTGTCCTAACTTATAGCATCGATCCTCCGTGATGTCCGAACTGTACACGGTAACCCAGTTGTCCTGGAGGTTAAGGCTGATATATTCGTTGCGAACAAGGCTTATATAATTGCCGTATCTAAATCCATGACTATATATGGCTCCATATGGTTGAATCGATCCGCTGCCGTACTGCTTTTCGTAGCCCTTAGCCTTTTCGTAAATCAGATTTTTCATTTCGACGATATCTTCATCGTAGACGCTCAGAAATCTCCGCTGAGATTCGGAGAGACCCTCGTAGACTTCCGCATTTATCCAAATTGCTGCGGAGAATTCGGGAATTTCGATGATGTCCTGATAAGAGCTTAACAGCGAATCGGGCTTAAGAGGCCTTTGAAGGAGATTATAGACGACTTTGTCGCTGTCGTAGATATTTTCTCCGCCGAGTATAAATCTGTCGAAGGCGGCCACTTCCGTTATATCTACGCGCAGTTCGCTATAGCCTGTACTTGCGTGAAATTCCGGAGTTTCATGGTCGAAAATCAGCACAAGGTTACCGTCCGTGCCGCTCAGATAGTATTTTTGATCTTCTTTGAGTCCCGTGAAGCGCCCTGCGAGAGAGAGGCCGAATCCGGATTCGTAATACATGTACATATCGGGTTCGTCGGATAAGCCCTGCTCCAAGACGGCCTTGTCGACTGCATCGTTGAGGTATTGTATGCCGTCTACATTGTCCGCAAAGAGATCGAGCATACAGATTTCCTTACCTGTGTTGAGGTCTATGTTTAAGGTCTCGCATTCGCTCAGGGATATGCTCTCGCCGCCATCAAGCTCGTATTCACTGTAAGAATATACTGCCATTGACAGAATATTTCCCATTTTGCACTGAGGGATGGTATATACGTTTCTGTAATATAATTTTTTGGAATCCAGACCTTTCGCCTCAAGCACCTTTATTCCTTGCACATTCGGAAGTCTCTCCAAGTCTGCGAATTCGTTGACCTTATTAATAATTTTTATGTTAATCTCTTCCTGCAGCTCCTTGTTTTTCAGACCTTCTATGAGAGTATCGCTTCTGTAGCACCAGGGTCCGTCTGAATTTTCGCTGTATATACCCTCGTCGCCATTGTTCTTTTCGTGATATTGAAGGTTGTTCATCTTGACGGTATAGCCGTTGAAGTAGGATTTTTCGTTGCCCTTGGCCCAGTCGAAGGGAGAGTTTTCCGCTTCCGGAGTACTCGAATCTCCGCTTTCTGTATTTGAAGTGCCGACCTCGAGGTCCTGAGGTGGCTCGCCGTTTCCTTGCGGATCTTTGTTTTGTCTCGTGCATGCGCCGAGCAATAGCAGCAGGGTAATAAGAATCGCCGCCGCGCGAAATGCTTTTCTATTTAGTCTTGTTCGGAACATAGCCTTTTTCCTCCGCCAGTTTTTGTCCCTGAGGACCCGCGCACCATGCCGCTATAAGTCCTGCGGCATTTTCTTCGTCGCCTGCGCGGTATACGGCGCAGGCCTGCGAAATCATGGGATACCTGCCGCTTGCGACATTGTCTTTTGAGGCTTCGATCCCGTTAATTTTAAGAACTTTGATCTGTTCGTCGTAGTGTTGGTTGGTGATGAAATAAAGATATGAGTAGCCTATGGCGCCCTCGGCGTTGTCGTAGCCCGCCACCGCGTCAACAATCTCTCCCATGGTGCCGATTCTCTTTTCGAGCGGGGGAATCATGACTTCGTCCTGCGGGACAACATGCAGATAGAGCCCGGTCTGGCTCCCGGAACCTTCGCTTCGTTGATATGCGATTATCGGAAGATCGTCTCCGCCGACTTCCTTCCAGTTTGTAATCCTGCCCGCGTAGATATCGCGCAACTGCTCGATGCTGAGCTCATCGACGGGATTGCTCCTGTTTACGAAGAAGACGAAGGCTTCGTTGATTATAGGAGTGCAAACGAGGGTTACATCCATCTCCTGCGCATATTTGACCTGGTCCTCCGAAGGCAGCAGGCAGAAAATTATATCCGCCTTTTTATTGATCAGATCGGGATAGGCGAAATCCGTGGTGCTGCAGAGGACATAGTCGGAAGCTTCCGGCTCGCTTACGCCCAGGATTTTTGAGGCCACAGCGGTATAGTAGGGCAGAAATGCCGTCGCGCCGTCGACTATCGGCCATTCTTCCGCAGTCATCGTGAGGAGCTGTTCTTCGGGGATTTCTGGGTCGTCCGGTGGCGGTGTGGGGTCAGAAATCTGATTATCTCCGTTGCCACAGGCGCCCAGTGAGAATATAAGGATGCTTGCAAGTAGGATGGATAGTAATTTTTTCATATGGCACTCCTCGGAATATTGTCAGAAAATAAAGAACATTTGTTTACAAGTTTAAAAATACATGCTAAAATAATTATAAATTAGGGTATTTTTTAAGTCAACATATCGGACCGCATGCAGGTCCTGCGAAAAGGAGCGTAAAATGGGCGATCTGACGGGTAGAGAGAAGATGGTTCTCGACTACATGAAAGACTATCTGTCGAAGTGGGGCTATCCGCCTACGGTTCGGGATATCGCATCCGCGATCGGCATAAAATCCACATCGACTGTGCACAAGGCACTATCCGGCTTGGAGAATAAAGGTTATATCAAGAAGCAGGCGGGCAAGCGCCGCGCTGTGGATATAGTGGATGCGGGCTCCGTAAAGAGCGAGCCGCGCGAACTCGCTTCCGAAGAGGTCATCGAGATTCCTGTCGTTGGCAGGATTGCAGCCGGCACTCCCATACTTGCGGAAGAAAATATAGAAGACAGTTTCCCTGTACCGGCGAGATTCGTCGGCAAGGGAACTAATTTTATGCTTACGGTCCGCGGCGATTCGATGATAGAGGCCGGCATCATGGACGGAGACTACATACTCGTGCGCAGACAGGACAGTGCGGATAACGGAGATATCGTGGTCGCTTTAATAGATTCGCACGACGAAAGCGAAGCCACCGTCAAGGCTTTCTATAAG
>JAAZLU010000179.1 GCA_012799165.1 Clostridiales bacterium | reverse complement strand
TAGGCTTCCATTCCGGTTTGCAGAACAACGACGAAAAGGCGATGGGGATGTATGTGAGCATAAATATCGGAAATGTAATGGTGTACAGAACTTTTTTGAAGGCCGTCGTGCGGATATTTTTCCACTCGCTTATCGTCGTAATCGCGCCCATTCCGAAAAGCATTAAATACATGCTTATCATAAACAGCCCGGCGGACTTAAGTGCAATCGCGATGCCGTCGCCTGCCAGGGCTCCCAAGGCGGCCAAGGACAGATTGGCGACGATGGATATAATCGCAAGGGCGAACGCCGGCATTATGGTCATGCTCATGTCGAAGCAGGAAAAGCTTCCCTTTAAGACGCCCTTCAGCAGGGCCTTGCGGTAGGCGTTGAACACCTCCGGATATCCGCGGCACCAGCGGACTCTCTGTCTCCAGGACTGATGGAAGGATGCGGGCTGTTCATCGTAGAGGACGGCTTTACTGCAATAGGCAATCTTCTCGCCTTCGCACACTTGGTGAATGGTAAATTCGATATCTTCTATGAGCATATGAAAGGGCCAGCCGCCCATTTTTTCGGCTATCCTTCTGCTGAACAAAAATCCAGTGCCGGAGACGGCGCAGCTTGTTCCGAGTAAATATCTGGCATGATTCAGGTATCTGCTTTCCCTCAGAAACCAAAGTCCCTGACCCGCGCTGAGCCAGTTGTCTCCGTAATTCTTGCTGTTGCGGTAGCTCGTTATAATGTCGTGTCCCGCCGAGAAGGTCCTGTTCATCTGCTCGATATAGTCCGGCTCCAGAAGATTGTCGGCGTCGAAGACGATGTAAGCGTCGAATCCCCCGGGATAGTCTTCCCTCAGGTGGCTCATCAGTGCATCCAATGCATAGCCCTTTCCGACGCGAGTTTTGTCGAAGCGGGTGTAGACATTCGCGCCGCAGGCTCTTGCAATTGCAGCGGTATCGTCGTCGCAGTTATCGGCCATCACGAAAATGTGAACCCGCCCTTGCGGATAAGTCTGATTTTTGAGGCTTTTAATTAAATCCGAAATGACGAGGGCCTCGTTTCTGGCGCATATCAGCACTGCAAAATCGTGCAGCGGCGCGGAATCGGGCTCCTTTTCCTTTATAATCCATGAAAGCGGGATATATAGAAATTGATAGGCGTAGACGGCGGCGAATAGTGTCGCAATTATATAATTTATTAAACTGAGTGTTTGCATTTTCTTATTCTCCCGACCCTTTTCGAAATTGTGGCCATATCGCCACTTCCCCCGCATATTATCCCATATGTTGGGGTTGTTTTATCTCGATTGCGGAAATCTTATCGAAACTTTTACAAGAGCTTGATAAATGCGGGGAAAAGGCAACTTATGTAGGCTTTAGCTATGATATAACATTTCCTTCGGTTTCCAATCCGTAGGAGGGAAATGTTGTATCACTTAGGTATGCATGGTTGTGATATAATAATGGAACGAAAATATTTAAGAAAGCTGAGGGAATTGAAATGTCGACACCACATAATAGCGCAAATAAGGGTGATTTTGGACGCACGGTGCTTATGCCGGGGGATCCGCTGAGGGCGAAGTACATTGCGGAAACCTATCTTGAGAATCCGAAGCTCGTAAACAATGTGCGGGGGATTCACGGGTATACCGGCAATTACAAGGGTACGGCGGTGAGCGTCATGGCCAGCGGCATGGGGATGCCGACCATGGGGATTTACAGCTACGAGCTCTTCAATTTTTATGATGTGGAGAACATTATAAGGGTGGGTTCGGCCGGTGCACTAAGTATGAAATTAAAGCTGCGCGACATCGTGCTCGGACAGGGCGCATGCACGAATTCCAACTATCAGGCGAATTTCGGAGTGCGCGGTCATTTTGCGCCGATTGCGGATTTTAAGCTTCTTCGCACTGCGGCGGAGATCTGCGAGGAGAAGGAGCTGCGCTACGAGGTCGGCAATCTTATTTCCTCGGACATATTTTACAACGATGACCCGACCGCAAACGATGCCTTCGTAAAGCTCGGGGCACTGGCGGTGGAGATGGAGGCCGCGGCGCTATATATGAACGCGGCTCGTGCGGGCAAGAGGGCGCTGACAATATGTACGATCTCGGATCACATACTTACGGGGGAGGAGACGACGCCCGAGGAGCGGCAAAGCACCTTCAACGATATGATGATTCTCGCGCTCGAAGTCGCCCTGCGCATGGAGAAGTAATATGACATTTGAAGAGATTAAAAAAAGTGAAATAATCAATACATATATAAGGGGTGCCGATAAGTCGCTTGCGGCTTTGGGCTACACGGAACATAGTTTTCCTCATTGCACGCTGGTGGCCGAGAGGGCGGGATATATACTGAAAACCCTCGGCTACGATGAACATTCCATCGAGCTCGGAAAGATTGCCGGATACCTTCACGACATTGGGAATGTTGTAAACCGGGTGGATCACAGTCAGAGCGGCGCGATTATGGCCTTCAGGTTGTTGGATCACTACGGCTTCGATCCGGAGGACATCGCGCTGATAGTATCGGCGATAGGAAATCACGACGAGGGGACGGGGGTTCCCGTCGGGCCGGTCGCGGCGGCACTCATACTCGCGGATAAGAGCGATGTGCGCAGAAACAGGGTCCGCAATATGGACGAGAGCAATTTCGACATTCACGATCGGGTGAATTATTCCGTGACCAAGACGGAGCTGAAGATAAATTCGGCGAAGACCATCATAAAGCTTAAGCTGAGCGTCGACACGCGCTATGGATCGGTGATGGAATATTTCGAGATTTTTCTCAACCGCATGATACTCTGCCGCAAGGCGGCGGAGAAGCTCGGGCTGCAGTTTAAACTGATAATTAACGAGCAGCAGCTGGTTTAGGGGATTGGACGAGCGTAGTATTCGGATATGATGGGGTAACC
>JAAZLU010000178.1 GCA_012799165.1 Clostridiales bacterium | reverse complement strand
AAGGGGCATAGACTACCCGCGGACCTTCGTGTACAGGCCGGAGGCGGGCGATGATTTTGGACTTCCCTTCGAAGCTCCGTATATAATAAAGCCCGCCGACAGCGTCGAATATTGGAGGCATCCCTTCGCCGCTCAGAAGAAGGTCTTCAAGGCGGAGGACGAAGCCGAGCTGCGCTCTATATTAGCTCAGATTCGCGAGTCGGGCTACAGGGAAGCGGTAGTAATTCAGGAGTTCATCCCCGGAGACGATTCCTTTATGAGGGTGCTGAGCTGCTATTCTGACAGGAGCGGGCGGGTTGTGTTGATGTGCCTCGGTCATGTATTGCTCGAGGAACATACGCCGCACGGCATAGGCAATCATGCCGTTATAATAACGCGCAGCGATAAAGTTCTGATGCAGCGTTTTCGGACCCTGCTCGACGGCCTGCAATATCGCGGCTGGTCGAATTTCGATATCAAGTACGACAGCAGGGACGGAAAATACAAGGTCTTCGAGATAAACTGCAGGCAGGGCAGGAGCAATTACTACGTAACGGGCTCCGGCGCCAACCTCGCAGAATACCTTGTGAAGGATATCGTAGACGGTAAGAATCTGCCGTTTAAGATTGCGGACGAGGAAAATCTCTGGCTTGTGGTGCCCCGCACCGTCGCATTCCAATATGTAAACGATGAATATGCGCCGCAGATGAAGAAACTGATCGGACAGGGCAAGGTCTGCAACCCTCTTTATTACAGTGAGGATAGAGGCTTTCGCAGACTTTTGGGCCTCGCAAAGAATATGTTCGGACATTTCATAAAATATCGGAAGTATCTGGGGAAAGAATCATGAGACATATACCCTTTATTTACGAATACGAGGACCTTTTGAGGCACGAGGATCTGCTCGATGCCGAGACTCCGAAGGAGATCGAGGATCTGCAGCCGACTTCCATCTGCTACGATTCCCGAAAGATAGAACCCGGAGCGTTTTTCATATGTAAGGGAGAGGGTTTCAAGCCCGAGTATGTGGAATCCGCCTTCGAGGCGGGAGCGATCTGCTATATCTCTGAAGTGCGCTATCCTGGCGGTAGGCCGGCCATAATAGTCAGCGATATAAGGCGGGCGATGGCCCTCGTTTCCGAGCTTTTTTACGGTACAGAGGATATGCCTGTTAAATTGATAGGTGTAACCGGAACCAAGGGTAAGTCCACGACTCTCTATTTCATAAAGAGTATTTTGGACGCATGGTATGCGAGTCTGGGGAAGAAGCCTGCAGGCTATATCTCGACCATAGACACATTCGACGGTGTCGAGTTTTTTGAGTCTCATTTGACGACTCCGGAGTCGCCGGATCTGCACAGGCATTTCAGGAATGCGATAGATTCCGGCCTGGAGGCTTTCATAATGGAGGTTTCATCGCAGGGGCTCAAGTACGATAGGGTCTACGGGGTGCAATTTGATGTGGGGGTCTTCCTTAACTATGGGGTGGATCATGTCGGCAGGGGAGAACACGAGGACGAGGAGGATTATTTCTCCTCAAAAATGAGATTCTTTTCACACTGCAAGAATGTTCTTTTGAATATGGACGCGGACAGGCATGAGCGCATAGCTCAGGCCGCAGGCTCCGCGGATTGCATATTGACAACATATTCCGCCGGCGGAGATCCCCGCGCAGATTATTTCGCCTCCGATATCGAAAAAGAGGGAGAGTGCATAGCCTTCACCATAAGAAACAGGCAGGCAGAGAGCGTCATGCGCCTGTCCTACAGCATTCCGGGTTCATTCAATACGGAGAACGCGATGGCTGCGGCCCTCATATGCAGATATCTGGGAGTT
>JAAZLU010000177.1 GCA_012799165.1 Clostridiales bacterium | reverse complement strand
GGCCGCACTGCTGCATATCTGCCTGTAACCCGCCGGCACCTTCACCAGCAGCTGATATCTATATCTGCCCGCCTGCTTTGCAAGCGGCGACGCATAGGGGCCGACTACCACACACTCCTTAGGCAAGCGCTCTCTGAACCACTGCGCAGATCTTGCGGCCGAATCCATAGCCTTAAACTCTTCTTCGTCCGAGCAAACGAAAAGAAATATATCCGCAAAGGGAGGATATAGCACAGCTCTCCTTATCCCGATTTCCCTCTCGTAGAAGGAAATATAATCCTGTCTCGCCGCGCTCTGAATGACAGCCGAATCGGGCGAATAAGTCTGAACATAGACAAGGCCCTGCTCGTCGCCCCTGCCCGCTCGTCCCGCCGCCTGGGTTATCAGCTGGAAAGTTCTCTCGCCGCTGCGATAGTCGGGTATATTGAGGGTTACGTCGGCAGAAATTATCCCCACGAGAGCTACATTCGCGACATCGAGACCCTTCGCCACAAGCTGAGTCCCGATGAGTATATCGGTCTTTCCCCTCTCGAAGCGCCGAAGTATCCCCTCAAGCTGACCCTTTCGCCTCGTGGTGTCGGCGTCGAGCCTGTCCGTGCGAGCCTGCGGGAACAACTCCTTAACCCTTTCTTCGACCTGCTCCGTGCCGGCGCCGAACTTTCCAATCAGCCTGCTGCTGCATTCCGGACAGAGCTTCGGGAAAGCCCTGCTGCGTCCGCAGTAATGACAGAGCAACGCGCGCTTTGCCTTATGGTAGGTCATCGAAATTCCGCACTCGGGACAAGTCGGCACATAACCGCATTCCCGGCAAGATACGAATGGAGAATAGCCCCTCCTGTTTAAAAACAATATTATTTGCTTCTTTCGCTCGAGACAATCCGATATCGAGCCTGCCAAAGCCTCCGAAAAGAGACTTCTGTTTCCGGCCTTAACCTCCCTTCTCATGTCTACGACTTCGACATTCGGCAGAGGAGTCCTGTTGTAGCGTTCGGGTAGTTCCAGGCGGGTGAATATGCCGTATTTACTCCTGTAATAATCGCAGACCGAAGGCGTCGCGCTGCCGAGGACCATCACTGCAGAGTGGTCTTTTGCCCTCTTCATCGCAACTTCCATCGCCTCGTACTTGGGGCTCATATCGGACTTGTAGGAGGATTCGTGCTCCTCGTCTATCACGATTAAACCGATGTCCTGCAAGGGAGCAAATATTGCGGATCTGGCGCCGATTACGAGCTTAACCTTGCCGAGGCGAATCTTTTCGTATTCCACAGATTTTTGCGCCCGCGTGAGCCGACTGTGCAGAATCGCTATGCTGTCCTTGCCGAACCTGCTCATGAAGCGGGTAACCGCCTGAGGTGTCAGAGAAATCTCCGGAACGAGGATTATCCCCTGCCTACCCTGTTCGAAACAGCGAGCCATAGCCTGAAGGTATACCTCAGTCTTGCCGGAACCCGTAACTCCGAACAGCAGAAAATTCTCATTATCCCGCGCGTCCAGAGCCTTCACGATTCTGTCCAGAGCCTTCTGCTGGTCAAGATTTAAGACTTCGGGCTCCGAAGGTTCGGCTTCTATCCCCTCGAAGGGATCTTTGGTCTTTCTCTTCGCCGTCGTATTCGCAGGAAGGAAGCACTTTACGGCCTCTATGTATCTGCACAGATAGCGCTGCCTCATCCAGCGTGCCGTGCGCATAGCTTCCAGTGTGAGCCCTTCATCCGGGCTGCAAGCAATTATCCGCTTTATATTTTCTACTCCTTCGGGCGGCTCATCCGAAATCCCGGCGACATAACCCGCGATTTTGCGGTTGGATCTCCCGAAAGTAATATCGACCTTGTCGCCGATCTGCGCCTCGCCCTTTGAGCAGGCGTAGCTGTAGAACATGTCGGTAGCATCGGTATTGTTGTCCACTATTACGTGGAGATAGTCGTCAGACATGGCTATCCTCCAAAAGCTCTCGCCGCTCAGGGCGCTTTTGTATGCGCGAAAACTTGCAACCACAATAATTCTGTCTATAAAGTTCGTACTTTTTGGCCAGTCTTACGGAACGCAAATATCCGTCGCGCTTTTTATAATCGCCTGCTAAAAATTCGACGCCGCACTCTTCAGCGAGCTCCTTGCCTATCCTAAAAAGAGTCCTGTAATCTTTATGGGGGCTCACGCTGAGAGTGCTGTCGAAGCAGTCGTAGCCCCCCTCTGCCGCGGCGCGTGCGGTCTCGGAAAGCCTCAACTTAAAGCACTCCTCGCAGCGCCTCCCGCCTTCGGGCTCGGATTCGAGACCCTTCGCGCAGTCATAGAATTTCGAGGGCTCGTATTCACCTTCGACGAATTCTACGTAGATCTCGCCGGCTATCAGATCGATTAGGCGCTTCTGTTCAGCGAGCCTGTGCTCGTACTCAGCCCTATCCGTGATGTTGGGATTGTAGTAAAACAGCGAAATCTCGTAGTCCGGCGCAAGCCTCTCGATTACGGCGCTCGAGCAGGGCCCGCAGCAGCTGTGCAAAAGTATTCTTTTTTTAGAGGGCTTTTGCTCCATCGAAAGACTCCTTTTTTGTTAATTATTTATTATATCACAACCAAACTTACAGAAGTGATACAACATTTCCCGCCTATAGATTGGAAACCGAAGGAAATGTTATATCACAACCAAACTTACAAAAGTGATACAACATTTCCTGCCTATAGATTGGAAACCGAAGGAAATGTTATATCATAGCCAAACTTACAGCAGTCGCCTTTTTTCCAATCGAGCGTCGCTAAGGCTTGCTCTCTCGAAAAGGCTTTGCATGGAACATACATCTGCCGTTGCTTCGTCATGCTCGCAACAGCAGTGTTATGTTCGCAAAAGATGATACAACATTTTCTACCTATTATTAGTAAATCAAAGAAAGTGTTATACCACAAACGCTTAATAAGCGGTTTTTACATAATATACAACTCGCCCTTCCGTTTAAGAGAAAAGCGAGTTGTATTAGTTCTTCAGTAAAATTTTCAGAATTCCTCCGAAGCTCAAATAAAATCGTTGATCACTCTCGTTCAGCTCCGATTATTCTTCGAAAGCCTCTTCGTCTTTCACACCATCTTCTTTCTTTCTGAATTCCGGGCCCAAATCACCCGCCATATAATGCTTTCTGCAGAGGGATACATACATATCGTTGCCGCCGATTACGAGCTGCTCACCTTCCCTTATCATTTTACCTTCGCTGTCGATGCGCGCGACCATGGTCGCCTTCTTTCCGCAGTGGCAAATTGTCTTTATTTCCTCTATCTTATCTGCATATATCAGAAGATAGTGAGAACCCTCGAATAGCTCGTTGCTGAAGTCGTTTTTTAATCCGTAGGCCAATACGGGACAATCATGCTCGTCCACAATCCTGGCAAGCTGAATTACCTGCGCTTTCTTTAGAAACTGACACTCGTCTATGAGCATGCAGTCTATATGCTTCTCGCGTTCGCTCTCGAGGTAGAGTTCTATTAAATCCGTGTTGCTGTCTATGGCAACGGCAGGTCTCGAAATCCCAATGCGGCTGGTAATTTTTCCGACTCCGTAGCGGTCGTCTATCGAAGGCGCAAGCACCAGCACATGCTTATTCCTCTCCTCATAATTATGAGCCACCTTTATAACCTCTATGGATTTACCCGCATTCATAGTGCTGTAGCGATAATAAAGTTGAGCCATTTTCTCCTCCGTTTATTGAGCACAAAAAAGGGGAATCCCCCAATGAGAATGATAACAGAAGAAACGCAATACTGCCAGCATTTATACGAATATGCTTTAAGTCTTGCATATGAGAAGAGAACTAAAATAGCGAAGCCGAATAAAGCCCACTGCATCGATATTTAATCCGGGGGTATTGCAATCTCGCCCCGTGTGGTAAGAGCGATTGTAATCCCACTCCCCATGGCAGGAGCAGTCCGTTTCTTTCCGTGTGCATGCCTTTGAGGACATCCGATCCTATCCTTTAATCCGAAGCTTCCTGCAAAAAGCGAGAAGTAGTGTTCCGGCACTTTAATCCCGTTCCTGTTGCATTAATTAACCGCAGAATATTCATCGCTTCGGTTAATTTCAAAAAGCGGAGTCGCTCTTCAGCCTGCGCGGAATAAAATTTTTACATTTAATTGCAATACACCCAGAATTACTAATATTTTACATAAAATTAGATAAATGTCAATCCCTTCGGGCAAAAATTTTACTTGAAGGCTAAACAATATAATGTGATAGTGAAAAATAAAAGATAATTAAGTAAAAACGCCGAGGCCACCCGCCTCGGCGCTTCAGCGAACGGCCTTCTTATTTAGTTACTATAGAACCTTTTACGCTTCCATTCGCGCATCTTTTTACCCAGCTTGCTTGTAATGATTATCCCGAATAGAAGTATACCCGATGCCGCGCCTTCGCAGAAGGCCGCGACGGGACTGTCCATGTACCCCAGCGATTTGATTGCTATCGCCGCTACCCCTGCAAGAAATCCTAAAATGAATATAATGTGCGCTCTCCTGTTCATCATCTCCTGATACTTGTCGCTGAATTCCGCCACCTTGTTTACCGTGTCCTTCATTTCCTCGTTCATCTTTTTGTCCTTCCTTTCGCCATCCAAGATCTCTCGAAGGTCGACATCGAAATAGTCGGACATTTCCGCCAGCAGGCTTATATCGGGCAGATTCCTCCCCGTCTCCCAGCGGGAAACGGTCCTGCGGGATACGCCGAACTCCTCCGCCAGCTGCTCCTGAGTGAGATTCCTCTCGTTCCTCAATTCGCCTATGAATACTCCGATTTTTCCTAAATCCACTTCCTGTCTCCTCCTTCCGTCGATTTCATCCTAAAGCGAGGATTGCCTTTATTAAAGGACACAAAGCGAGCAAAAGCATTTTTCTTAAAATGGGACACGGCTTGTCTCGCTGAAGAGGGGGTATTCTTATGTATTATTAATCAAGTTTACCCATCCCCTTCAAATCATTACTATGAATTCAATATAACACAGCTATACAACATGCTACAAGAATATGAATCCGATGCTTTCTCCTTCTGCCTCTATTATAGGTATGATTGTTTATGGAATTGGAAATACTTGTAAAAACATGATTTGTATATTATAATGATATGGTAAATTTTTACAAGGACAAGGAGGTAGCTATATGAAATCCCGAAATGCTCCCCAAACTCAATGCGATGAACCGGTCGCAATTTGCTCCCACTTTGATACAATCGATTCACAATCGCGGAATAATTATGGTATAATAGTGTCACGAAAGGAGCTGAACACTATGCCACATATTATTCCAATCCGCGATTTGAAAAATACCGCTAATATTTCTCAGATGTGCAAAGAATCCGACGAGCCTATCTATATTACAAAGAATGGCTACGGCGACATGGTCATCATGAGCATGAAGGTTTATAGAGAAAAACTTATGATGCTCGATATATATGAGAAATTGCTTGCCGCAGAAGATGAAATCAAGGCCGGCAAGATGTCAGACGCTCGCATTTCACTCGCAGAGATGAGAAAGAAATACGATCGTTAGAATATATATGATGCTATAAGACTTGATGTCGCAAACTGCAACATCAAGTTGGACACCAACACATGTTAAGTATTAAAAATCCCTTTGCCTATAGAATTTTTTCGCCAATACAATCGACACAAAGAATGCCAGGCACCAGAAAGCAAGCAGCGCGAAGATAAAAATGTATTTGTGTTGCATAACATAAGCGACAAGATTTTGCAGCTTGAAGGACAATCTGCCTGCAGCAAAGATTGCAATCCCTATAAGGAAGAACGGCATCATTCCAATCGTCCTTGCCTTAAGGTAACCCATCTTGAAAAAAATCGGATACTGGATAAAAACAACCAGGCTTGACACTATAAACATGGTCGCAGCAGAACTTAAAAGCGTAGAAGTCAAATTCTCCGAAGGGTATAGAATTGAACCCAAGGCCGCCATCACAATACCGACTATAAGCATACTAACTATTAACAGAAACGCCAGCAGATATCTTCCACTTACCACATCATCGGACTTTATTCCCATAATTTTAAACAGCGGATCGATTCCGGCCTGATCCCCCACCATAAACGGATAAGTTGCAAACATCAAAGAAAATATTTGCGTCATAACAACGCTCATAATCGGAGTCTTAAGCAATAAAACATAAAAACTTCCGAGGGCTACCAATACTACAAGGTTTTTAACAGTCATATAAGGCATCACGGATAGTACATCCAATTTAATCGCTTTTCCTATATTATTCATTCTACGCCGCCTTTCCGAACAGAACCATTATCCTGTCAATTGTCACTACATCTTCCACAAAGCCCTCGGGCACGGAGGGAAGAGTCTCTCTTTTAACCAGCAGTTCGCAGCTGTGTGAGCCGACCTTCTTACCTAATATGGCTGCTTCGTCTATTTGCTCAAGATACTCCGCATCACCCTTTAAAATCATAAAGTAATTCTTGAACTCGTCTTTCTCTTTTGCCAGTACGATTTCTCCGCTGTCTATAAAGACGATATAATCCGCAATTACCTCTAAATCCTGAGTAATGTGGGTGGAAAAAAGCACCGTATTATCCTCTTCCTTCATAAATTTTGAAATAAGTCCTACAAACTCATCCCTCATGCTGGGATCCAGACCGCTGGTCGGCTCATCTAAAATGAGCAGTTTTGCGGAATGAGAAAGTGCAATCGCCAGCATAAGTTTAATCTTCATTCCCCTCGAAAGTTCCTTTACTTTAAGGTCTTTGTCTATATTAAATTCCCCCAAGTATTGAAAAAAACGGTTTTCATCCCAACTGTCATAGCCCACCTTCATTGCACTATTCACATGTTTGGCAGTCCAATCCTTGGCTAGGAAAGAATCGTCCATTACAACTCCGACTTCCTGATGGTATTTCGTTTCCTTAGTGTTTTTTCCATCGATCAGTATCGTTCCTTTATAATTAATCATGGAAAGTATGGACTTAATCGTCGTCGTCTTCCCGGCCCCGTTTTTTCCTATAAAGCCGGTAACATAACCCTTCGGTATTCCAAAGGAAATATCCTTTAACTGAAATGCAGGGTATTCTTTATTTAAATTTACAACTTCAATTTTATTCATCATCACTGCTCCTATATATGTATTCCGCTAAACTTAAAAAGTCCACTTTATCTGTGTTTATAAGCTTTGCAATCCTGCTTGCCTCTATCAAATGTTTCTCCAACTCCTTCTGCCTCTCTTCCTGATGAAGGGATTCATTTATAGGAGCGACGAATGTGCCCAGCCCCTGTCTTATGATTATAAAACCCTCTCCGGCAAGTTCGTCGTAGGCCTTTTTTACAGTCAGAATGCTTACGCCGAGCTCAGCGGATAATTCCCGCACAGAAGGAAGCTGCTCATCAAATGACAGTTTTCCCTGCAGAATTTCGTCCTTAATCGCATTTTTTATCTGTTCGTACAGCGGAGTGCTGCTGCCGTTTATCAAAACAATCTTCACATCGCCCCTCCTTGTCTATAACAGGCTATAACAGCATAGAACAGTTGTCAAGTAATTTTTATTTCACTCTGATTGATTTCGCTTCAATGTTATTCCATGCATAAAACCCGTGGCAGTCTACGGTGGGCTCACAAAAGTGTGCCCAAAAGTCTTTTTTCTGCAACTGACCTAACACGATGTCGGCTGGAAAGGATTAAAAATAACT
>JAAZLU010000176.1 GCA_012799165.1 Clostridiales bacterium | reverse complement strand
TAAGGCTCAGATGCAGTTTATAGTTAAAACCATGCTGTCGTTGAAGGAGGCTCCCAAGCCCGACGATGCCGCCGATGCTCTAGCTGCTGCGATATGCCACGGAAGAAACGGCGATGCGAAGAAGAAAATGTTTGAAATGAGGTAGCTATGTTTCACTATATTAAGGGCGTCATTACGGAGAGGATGCCGGGAAAGGTATGCATAGAAAATTCGGGGATAGGATACGAGGTGTTCGTTCCCGACAATTGCTCGGCACTCTTCGATACGGGTGCGGAGACCGTGACCCTCTATACGGCGATGGCGGTGAGGGAGGATAGTGTAAGCCTCTACGGCTTCGGTGACAGGGAGAGCATAGACATGTTCAACCTGCTTCAGACAGTGCAGGGCGTCGGTGCAAAGGCGGCCATGGCTGTGCTTTCCGTATTGCGGCCGAAGGAGCTGAAGAAGGCGATTGCCTTCGACGATACGGCATCTTTGCAGAGGGCGGTCGGTGTGGGGAAAAAGACGGCTCAGAGAATAGTGATGGAACTTAAGGACAAAATCGGGACCTTCGAAGGAATCGATGGCGGCGAGGAAGTTTCGCTACAGGGTGAGGTTTCGGGTAATAGGGAGCAGGCGGTGGCGGCCCTTGTGGCCTTGGGTTTTTCGCGCACGGAGGCTCTAAGCTCGCTTTTGGGGATTTCCGGAGAGGATCTGAGCGTCCAGGATTATATTAAACTAGCTTTGAGGAATAGAGGATGAGTATTGAGAACAGAGTTGTCGGAGCGAATTTGCATCAGGACGAGGATCTAATCGAAAGGTCCATAAGGCCGAAGCGATTTGAGGATTATGTAGGTCAGACCAATGTAACCGACAATCTTAAAGTATATATACAGGCGAGCAAGATGAGGGGTGAACCTCTCGACCATGTGCTCTTCTACGGACCGCCGGGGCTCGGCAAAACGACTCTGGCCGGGATAATTGCAGAGGAGATGGGTGTGGATCTGCGCATAAGCTCGGGCCCCGCCATCACTCGAGCCGGGGACCTTGCTGCGATACTGACCAACCTTAATGAAGGGGATGTTCTATTCATCGATGAGATACATCGTCTCAATAGGGCCGTGGAGGAGGTTTTGTATTCTGCCATGGAGGACTTCGCTTTGGATATAGTGACGGGCAAGGGCCCGGGCGCAAGTTCCATAAGGTTTGAGTTGCCTCACTTTACGCTTGTCGGAGCGACGACGAGGGCGGGAAGCCTCTCGGCCCCTTTAAGAGATAGGTTCGGAATAATCTCCAAGTTCGACCTATATACCCCCGAGGAACTGTCGGAGATACTTAAGCGAAGTGCGCGCATACTCGATGTCGAGACGGATGAGGAATCGAGAGTTATGCTCGCGGAGCGTTCGAGAGGTACGCCGAGGGTTGCAAACAGGCTTCTTAAGCGGGTGAGGGACTTCGCTCAGGTGCTAGGAAGCGGGCGCATAGACCCGCAGACTGTGGACAGCGCTCTTAACGCCTTGGGAATAGACGAGCTGGGTCTTGAGGAGCTCGACAGGCGCATACTTACGCTGATAATCGAGCAATTCCAAGGCGGCCCGGTAGGGATAGATACTATAGCCGCATCCATAGGCGAGGAGAGGGTGACCATAGAGGACGCTTATGAGCCTTTCCTGCTTCAGTCGGGTATGCTAAACAGGACGCTGAAGGGGCGGATGGCTTCGATAAACGCATATCGCCACCTCGGCATTGAACCGCCCGAGCGAGAGGAGCCGGAGCTCGAAGATAACGCTGACGACGGAGAACAGTTGACACTATGAATAAACAAAGCATATTGAAGTATCTCATTTCTGTTATCCTCGTATTTGCGCTGATTTCAGTGTTCCTCGCGTTATCAATACCGCAGGCTTCGGCCGAGGAGACGCAGGGGGGAGAGGCAAGTTTGGAGGAGCAGGAGGCTCAAACACAGGAAGGCGCGGAGACGCAGGAAGGACAGCAGACACAGGAAACTCAGGAGTCTCAGCCTCCGGATAAATATCCGTGCTACCTCAAAATTGGTCTGAATTATGCATCCACCGCCGTAGAGAGTTTTACGGTCGAATGCGATGACGGATTTATAATAGCCACCGGCGATTCAGCGGGATGGGTCGAGACGGATATAAAGACGACTGCGACGAGCCTCGTGGTGAGCTCTCAGGCGGGGAAGGTTGTACTTTCGGAAGCCTGCGGAACGGTCCTGCTCTCCGATATGGATGGCTATCTGATACTCAGCGCGGCCGAGGGAGAGGAAAATAAAATTATTCGTATAGACGGCAAGCGCTATCGCGGAGGTTTATGTGCGACGGCTTACGGCTTTACCAAGCTTAATATAATCAATTATGTGGAACTCGAGCAGTATCTGCGCGGTTGCATACCGACCGAGATGCCTTATTACTATCCACATGAAGCATTGATGGCGCAGGCTGTGACGGCGAGAAGTTATGCCTGCATGAGCATAGGCGCTCATAGCACCTATGGCTTCGATCTTTGCAGCGGTCAGCATTGCCAGGTTTATAAGGGGGTTTCATCGGAGCGCGAGAGCACGGATTTAGCATGTAGCGCGAGCGAAGGCCTCGTGATAACCCATGAAGGCAAGCTGGTTCGCGGATATTACTTTGCGGGTAGCGGGGGATGCACGCTCAACAGCGAGGATGTTTGGGTTAGCGCGCTGCCGTATTGCCGCGAAGTGAAGGATGAGTTTTACGAGGACAGAAAGTGGCAGAGGAGCATAAGCTTTGAAGATTTACAAAAAAAGCTGGAAGAGGCTGGGCATAATATTGGAGCGCTTGAAAGCGTTCAAATTACAAAGCGCAGCGAACACGGCGCGGTAAAGGAAATTACGCTTAGCGGTAGTTTGGGCAGCTGCACATACACAAAGACGAGGATGACCGGGCTGATCGGGGCGAGGTCATTCGTGTTTGCCATAGCGGGAGAGGCGTTCATATTCGACAATAATTATACCGAAGATGTTCCGGATTCCATAAATCTTCTTACGTCAACAGAGGAGGTGCAGAGCGGCGAAAGCATATTCGTGATAGGGATGAACGGAGAGCTTGTTGAAATCAGCCTTTTGGATGTCAAAATTTACGACGGAATTGAACAACACGACACCGCATTTCATACCGTCGAAGGCTACAGAGACCAGCCCGTCTTCGGCCCGGAGCTTCATATCGCTGGCAACGGGACGCTTCACGGGGTTGGGATGCCTCAGACCAGCGCGCGCAACATGGCAAACGCGGGATATAATTTTGAG
>JAAZLU010000175.1 GCA_012799165.1 Clostridiales bacterium | reverse complement strand
TCATAGATACAGTCTGGACTCCACATCGCTTCGATTTTGTGGAGAATCTCAAGAGAGAGATCGACTTAAATAAGATAGATTGCATCATCATGAATCATGCGGAGTGCGATCATTCGGGGGCGCTCACGACACTGCTCGAGGAGATTCCCGGCACACCCATATATTGCACCGCTCTCGCCCAGAAGAGCATAGAGGGCCAGTTTGGAAAGCGTGGCTGGAATTTCCGCAATGTAAAGACCGGCGACAGCATAGATATAGGCAACGGCAAGAAGCTCATATTCGTCGAGATGCGCATGATACACTGGCCCGATTCCATGGCGACCTATATGACCGGGGATAATATCCTGTTCGCGAATGATGCCTTCGGCCAGCATTTCGCCTGCGGCGAGCTCTTCAACGATCTTGCCGATCAGGATCTGCTCTACAAGGAAGCACTCAAGTATTACGTCAATATCGTGAACCCCTATTCGCCGATGGTCGCAAAAAAGCTCAAGGAACTCGACGCAATGAACCTGACTGTGGATATAATCGCGCCCTCGCACGGCGTAATCTGGCGAGATAATCCCATGCAGATTGTGGATAAATACAGAGAATGGTCGGAGGGAAAGGGCGAGAATCGCATAACCATAGCCTACGACAGCATGTGGGAAGGCACGATGAAGATAGCTCACGCGATAGCCGACGAAATAAATAAGCAGAGTCCCGAAACCACCGTCAAGCTCTTCAGCATAGCCAAAGCCGACAAGGACGAAATAATGACCGAGGTATTCAGGTCCAAGGCAATAGCGGTCGGCTCGCCGACGATAAATAACGGTATTATGTCCAGCGTCGCAGGATGGCTTGAGTATTTGCAAGAGCTGAAGTTCAAAGGAAAGAGAGCTGCCGCCTTCGGTTGCTACGGCTGGAGCGGAGAGAGCGTAAAAAAGCTGCAGGAAAGACTTGCGGATGCCGGCTTTGAAGTTGTGGAAGAAAATGTGCGCGCGAACTGGAGACCTTGGGAAGAGGATTTCGCAAAGATTCCGGCTCTGGTTAAAGCCCTGCTCGGCGAAGAGCAGGAAGAAAAGAAGGCCCCCGAAGCCTCGGGCGTAAAATATAGATGCGGAGCCTGTGGATATATCTACGACCCGGCTCTGGGCGATCCAGGAAGCGACATCCCCGCCGGCACGAGTTTCGAGGATCTTCCGGAGACATGGAAGTGCCCGATCTGCATGATGTCGAAGGCTGTTTTTAAGAAAGTGGAATAAAATATTTAAATTAAGAAAGGCGATAAAATGACGGAACTTAGACTGATTTTTAAGGATCCGGCCGCATATGCCGATAAAAAACTCGAGGTCTGCGGCTGGATAAGAAACAATCGCAGCTCCAATAAATTCGGCTTCATCGAGCTCAACGACGGGACCTACTTCAAGTCGGTTCAGATAGTTTACGAGGAGGATAATCTCGCGAACTTTGCCGAAGTGAGCCACCTGCCGCTTGCGACGGCTCTTTCGGTGGAAGGTACGCTGGTTCTTACGCCGGGTGCAAAGCAGCCCTTCGAGATTAAGGCGAGCAGCGTAAAAGTAGAGGCGCCCTCCGATGTGGACTATCCCATACAGAACAAGCGCCATAGTCTGGAGTTTCTGCGGACTCAGGCGCATCTGCGTCCCCGCACCAACACCTTTTCCGCGGTCTTTCGCGTGAGGAGCGTCTGCTCTTATGCGATTCACAAGTTCTTCCAGGAAAAGGGCTATGTCTATGTGCATACACCGATAATTACTGCGAGCGATGCCGAGGGTGCCGGAGAGATGTTCCAAGTTACGACATTGGATATCGAAAATCCGCCAAGACATAAGGACGGCAGCGTGGACTACAGCGAGGACTTCTTCGGAAAGCCCGTATTCCTTACGGTTTCCGGGCAGCTTCAGGTAGAGCCCTTTGCGCTGGCATTCAAGAATACCTATACCTTCGGACCGACCTTCAGGGCGGAGAATTCCAACACCGCTCGCCATGCCTCGGAATTCTGGATGATGGAGCCGGAGATCGCCTTTATGGAGCTTCCGGGCATGATGGACCTCATAGAGGAGATGATTAAATACATCATCAACTATGTTCTGGAGCATTGCCCCGAGGAGATGAACTTTTTCAACAGCTTCGTAGATAAGGGACTTCTAGCGAGGCTCGACAATGTCGTCAACAACGATTTTGAGCGCCTAAGCTATACGGATGCGATAGAGATACTCAAAAAGGCGGACAAGAAATTCGAGTATCCCGTAACGGGTTGGGGTATGGACCTGCAGTCGGAGCACGAAAGATATATCACGGAGCAAGTATTCGGAAAGCCCGTGTTCTTAACCGACTATCCCGCAAAGATTAAAGCCTTCTATATGAGACTCAACGATGACGGCAAGACCGTCGCGGCCTGCGATCTGCTGGTTCCGGGTGTGGGAGAGATAGTAGGGGGTTCACAGAGAGAGGAGCGCAAGGATGTGCTCGAGGATAAGATTAAAGCGCTGGGTATGGATATCGAAAACTACGATTGGTACCTCGAGATACGCAAGTACGGCGGCGCGAAGCATTCCGGTTTCGGATTGGGATTTGAGCGTATGATAATGTACCTAACGGGCATGAATAATATACGCGACGTGCTGCCCTTCGCCAGAACCCCTCGCAGCGCGGAGTTCTAAACTTTACGCAGCTTCGTATTTTTGATATACTTAAGCTTGCCGTTTTTTATAGCCACAAAATCGAAATTGAATATGGAGGATTTTTGAAATATGAAAGAGTACACCGGTAAAAATGTCAGAAACATAGCTCTGATCGGCCATGCGAGCACAGGAAAGACGACCTTTCTCGAAGCATGTTTGCTTGCGACGGGCGTGATAAACAGGATAGGCCGCGTCGAGGACGGCAATACCGTGTCCGACTTCGATAAAATGGAGGCCGAGAAAGGTTATTCCATTTCCCTTTCTTTGGTTCCTGTAGAATACAAGAACACCAAGATCAACTTCCTGGATACTCCGGGTGTATTCGATTTTGTCGGCGAAGTTAAGAGCGCTCTGAGAGCGGCGGAAGCTGCCGCGATCTTCGTGGATGCATCGTCCGGCATCGAAGTCGGAACCGAAAAGGCTTGGAATTATTGCGAGGAGATGAATGTTCCCAGATTCTTTATCATCAATAAGATCGATAAGGAAAATATAAATCTTGATGAAGTAATCTCCGCTCTAAAGAACAAATTCGGTACGGCGGTCGTTACGCTGGACGATAAGGAAGCCCTGGATGAGGCGGTCGCTGCGACGGACGATGAACTGATGGAAAAATACTTCGAAGGAGAGGGTTTCACCGAAGAGGAATTCAACAGAGGATTTGCGCTTGGGATAAGCAGCGGTGCGATAGTGCCGATAATGACCTGCTCTGCGCTCAGTGGAGAGGGGATTGCGGATGTGCTCGCCAACTGCGTCAAGTATGTTCCGGCGGCAAGCGGCGCGGTCGAAACGCTTGAAGGCGGAGAGCTGGCTTATGGCCCTGGTTCACCGGTTGCGTTCGTCTTTAAGACTATAGCTGATCCTTTCCTCGGGAAGATTTCTCTCGCAAAGGTCATCAGGGGCGAGTTTGTGCCTGCGATGAATATATATAATACGACAGCTGAGAAGGACGAGAGGTTAGGTTCCATGTTCTTCCTTAGGGGTAAGACTCAGCTGGATTGCAGCAAGGTTTTCAGCGGCGACATAGTTGCGCTCGGCAAGCTGCAGTACACTCAGACGGGCGACACGCTCTGCGACAAGGCCAATCAGCTTAAGCTGCCCCCGGTCGAGTTCGCACAACCGACGCTGTTTACAGCCATAGAATCCAAGCCCAGAGGCGACGATGCCAAGCTGGGTATCGGAATCGGAAGACTGAAGGAAGAGGATCCCTCGTTCTCGTTCGAGAGAAATCCGGAAACTCGCCAGTCGCTATTGGGGACCCAAGGCGATATACAGACGGGCGTGCTAATCGCAAAGCTCAAGGAAAGATACGGCGCCGAGGCCGAGATTATCCCCCAGAAGGTCGCTTACAGAGAGACCATCAAGGGTACCTCGGATGTTCAGGGAAGACATAAGAAGCAGACGGGCGGCAGTGGACAGTTCGGAGATGTCTTTATCAAGTTCAGCCCCTCCGAGGAGGAGTTCGAGTTCGTGGACGAGACTGTCGGAGGCTGCGTACCCAAGCAGTTTATACCCGCTGTCGAAAAGGGTCTTCGCGAATGCATGGAGAAGGGTCCGCTCGCAGGCTGCAGATGCCAGAATATTAAGTGCGTACTCTACTACGGTTCCTATCACTCGGTTGACTCCGACGAAATGTCGTTTAAGATTGCCGCAGCATTGGCCTTCAAGAAGGGCCTTCAGGAAGCGAAGCCCTGCCTGCTCGAGCCGATTATGTATGTGGAGGTTACCGTTCCGGACGATTATACCGGCGACGTAATGGGAGACATGAACAAGCGCCGTGGCAGGATTTTGGGTATGGAACCCCTGCGCAGCGGAGGGCAGAAGCTGCTCGCCGAAGCTCCGCAGGCGGAACTCTTTACCTACGCGAACGATCTTCGCGCGATGACCCAGGCCCGCGGTTCCTTCACCATGCGCTTTGAACGCTACGAGGAGGTACCCGGACAGCTCGCTCAGAAGATAATCGAGGACCACCTCGCCGAGGAAGAGAGCGGAAACTAAAAAGCCGGCAGGAATGCCGAAATATCATAGAGATAGGAAAAGCTGCGGGGCTCCGCAGCTTTTTTATTGTCATGCGAGTTAAAGCTATTGAATATATGCTTAATGCATATTTTGTGGATCCCTTCGTTCTTCGGGGTGCTTCCGGAATTTAAATTATAGTATAGAGATATATCATCGCCGGTATGGTGGCCATCGATAAAAGTGTCGAGACGGCGAAGATACCCGACGCGTAGGATGCATTCCTTCCGTGTTCGATTGCGAATACGGAGACCAGTACTGCTGCAGGGCAGGCAGCGGCCGTGAAGGTTGTCAGCGAAACCATTTCCGGGGCGTTTGCGAGGCGGAGAACCGGAATAAGGGCCAGAGGCAGCACAATCAGGCTCAGCGCGCAGACCAGGTAGACGCGTTTGTTTTTAAGTATCTCGACCATATTACTTCGGGCTATGAGGCTGCCTGCGACTATCATGGCGACCGGAGTTGTGCAGTTGCCAATTATGGTTACGGGAGATGCGATGATTTGAGGTACATCTAAGCGCATAATGTATACAATAATTCCTAATATGATGCAGATTATATTCGGGCTGAGCAGGGCCTTGCGAATGCCCTTCGCATCCATCCTGCCGCTCATAACCATAACGCCGTGGCTCCAAATGAGGATGTTAAACACCAGTATTATGCCGGATTGGTAGATTACCGCTTCGGGACCGAAGATTGCATATACCAAGGGAAGCCCCATAAAGCCCACATTTCCGTAGATTACGGATAGGCGTTCGACCTGAAAATCGGGGTTATCGCGGGATCTTATCGCAATCAGGGCAATCAGGGCTGCGAGCAAGTGCATTATCAGTCCGAGGCCGAGGCTGAACAGAAAACCTCGCGCGCGGGCGGGGTCATATTTTGTGAAGTAGCTTGCCAGCAGCATCATCGGCGAGAATATCTTAGTCATAGTATTCGTGAGCACGGCTTCGGATTCTTCGTTTAAAAAACCGAGCTTGTAGCCGCCGTAGCCCAGCACCACCATGATGAGTATTTCCCCCACGGACTTCGCCGCGCTTATTGCAAGATCGCTGTTCATGTTTCCTCCGGTCTTTAATTTCAAACGCTCACATCATAATACAAAGAAGGCATTTTTTCAATAGCGGCACAAGGGGCGGGCTTGTGATACAATTAAGCCGACATATTTTTGGAGGGTCGAATGTACATCGAATATGAGCGCCCCGCTGCCGGGCGCAAGAAGGAAGAATTAAAAGAATTTCTTGCACTTCAGGGCCTCGATTTCGAGGAAACCGCGGATTTCACCGTCATATGCAGAAGCCGAAACGGCGATATAGCGGCGACAGCTTCCATGGAGAGGAATATCCTCAAGTGCATCGCGATTGCGGAGGACTACAGGGGAGAGAACTTGACTGCAACCCTGCTTACCGAGATGCGCGGGGAAGCCTTCCACAGAGGAATCGAGAACCTCTTTATATATACCAAGCCCGAGAACGTCCCGATGTTCAGGGAGGCGGGCTTCTTTGAAATTGCCCGCGCCGCCGGCGCCGCTATCATGGAAAGTAGCAAAGACGGCGCGCGCAACTACGCAAAAAGCCTCGCCGAGCCCGCGCCCGAGGGCCCGGGCGGCACAGCCGGCCGGATCGGAAGCATAGTAATGAATGCAAATCCCTACACCATAGGTCATGACTATCTGGTGCGGAAGGCTCTTGAGTGCTGCAGCCTGCTACACATCTTCGTCGTTTCCGAAGATAAGAGCTACTTCAGCTTTGAAGAACGCATGCGCAGAGTAAAGCTCGCGAATGCGAAGCGAAGTGCCGTAAGGGTGCACGAGACAAAGCAATACATGATATCCTCGCTCACCTTCCCGACATATTTCATCAAGGATAAGGCCTCCGCCGAGGATACGCGCTGCGAGCTCGATTTGGAGATTTTCTGCAATATCTTTGCAAAGGAGATGAATATAGATATGCGCTTTGTAGGAACGGAGCCTCTGGACCCTGTCACCGCAAGATATAACGAGCTGATGAAGCTTCGGCTGCCCTCTTGCGGCGTGGAGCTGCTTGAGATTCCTCGTCTGGAGAAGGACGGCGAAATCGTAAGCGCCACGAAAGTCCGGGAGCGCATCAAGAGAGGCGAGGAAGAGAATTTCAGCTTTAAAATTTAGTTGACTCTTGACGAACGAGCGGATTGATTGCGAAATTAAGGTTAAATTCTGAAGAAAAATCCCCCGGGCTAGATGCGAAAAGTAACGAGCAATAAATAAAGCCGGCGGCGCATATGCGCCGCCGGCTTTATT
>JAAZLU010000174.1 GCA_012799165.1 Clostridiales bacterium | reverse complement strand
TCCTTCGTTTTCTCCGCATCTGCGGAATCTGAAGGATTTTCCGATATGCCAGGTAAGGAACACTGGGCTTATGCGGCACTTAAAGCCGCATCGGAAAACGGCATACTAAAGGGTTCCAGAGGGCGGATTAAACCCTTCGACAATCTAACGCGTGCAGAGATGGCCGCGGTGATAAATAATGCTTTCGGTTCCATTGAAAAGGCAGACATAAGTGCCTTCAGTGATGTGCCGAAGGATAGCTGGTATGCCGGGGAAATAGGAAAAGCGCTCGCAATGCAGAGTTTTGCGGGTTCCGGCTCGTTGATGAGGCCTCAGGATCCCGTAACGAGGCAGGAGGCCTTCACGGTGCTCGCCAAGGTATTTAAGCTCGCGGACGGCAAGGCTGCTTCACTCAATGCTTTCAAAGATGCTGCGGATGTGAGCCCCTGGGCGGCTGGAAAACTTTCGGCGCTCTTTGAGGCGGGCTATGTAAGTGGAAGCAACGGACAGCTCAAACCTTTGGCTCCGATAACTCGCGCCGAGTTCGCCCAAATCATGTATAACATGGTTCAGGTATATATCAGTTCTGCCGGAACCTATACGGAAATTGCCGAAGGCAATGTAATTGTGAATGTGCCGGACGTCGTATTTAAAGACATGGAGGTTAAGGGAGACATCATAGTCGGCGACGGCGTCGGTGATGGGGACTTCACCCTCGATAATGTGAAGATAAGCGGTCGCCTCGTAGTGAGAGGCGGAGGTGAAAACTCGATAATTATAAGAAACAAAAGCAGCGTCGGAAACGTAATTGTGAGCAAGAGCGCAAGCGGCGGTCTGCGGGTGCGGACCGAGCAGGGTTGTCGTGTAGAAATTATACACATAGACGACGGCAAGGACGATGTAATCCTTGAGGGCGAGTTCAATCGTGTTGTGGTTGAATCCGATAATAAGGTTTTGCTTAAAGATGCCAATATTACGAGCCTGAGCCTCGCAGCCGAGGGAAGCAATGTAAACCTGGACGGAAGTACCAAGGTTACGTTGGCGGAAATAGAACCGGAGGCTGAGGACTCCAAGCTGAGCATAGGGAAAGATGCGAGCGTCGCTTCTCTTAACTCTTCGGCTGGTGGTGTTTCGGTGGAAGGTAAGGGTAAGCTTGCTGTTGCAAATGTTTCCGGGAACAATACCGCAGTAAATACCGTCGGGACCAGTCTTACTGTGGCGGAAAACGCGAGCGGAGTTGAGGAGAACGGCAAGCAGGTCGACGGCGGAGAAACGGTTGTGACGGCTGATAAAGAAGTTAAACCTGCTCCGGCTGATGACGACGACGATGAATATGTCCCCCCCGCGCCGCCGGTTCAGCCTCCGAAAGCTTATGTTCTGCGAAAGAACGAGGAGTTAGGAGTTGCGGCGGACATCGCTTTCGAAAGCTTTGCTGAAGTTATAGCAAAGGCTGATGAAGTCAAGGCTGCGCATGCGGAAACAGAAGATATGCCGGAGATTGCTTTCATGAAAGATGCAGTTCTCAGGGATTTGGCTCTTTCCAAAGACTATAACTTTATCGTACTAGGCGATAATGTTACGATAGAAGGAAATGTTACGATAGAAGGATTTGTTTCTGTTAAGGGAACACTTATAAATAACGGTCATCTTAGCCTGCTTTACTCAGATCAGGGCAACTCGGATCTCGCTGTGGACACTGACGCGACACTTATTAATCGCGGAACGATTGAAATATTCGGTGGCCCCGGAGAAGATCCCTTCGCTCAGCCTAACGGATCGAAACTTGCGGTGTTCGGCGGAACCATGCGCAATGAAAGCGGTGCAGAAGTACTTAACGATGGATGGATTTGGCTAAGCGAGGGCGCTACGCTCGACAATGCGGGAACGATCAAAAGCACCAAGCTCATACGCTGTGACGGGTCGAATATCGTCAACAAGCCCGGTGGGGTCATAGATGTGAATTCCGGTGAATTCCGTGTGACTGCACTGCCGGATGTTTACGAAATGAGAGAAGGCTTGGAAGTGCATATTATGACGGGTGCCTTCAGCCGCGTGGAGAACAGAGGTACTATTAACAATAATAACGATAGCAATTTCTCGATTGTCGGCGGAACTCTCCTCAACTACGGTACTATCAATAATGCTGAGGAAGCTTACATAATGATCAGCACGGAACTTATAGTTACAGAAAGGCGCAATGGAGATCTAAAAGAGTACAGCATCGAGCTTCCCGAGAGCTTCTCGAAAGGTGAATTTAAGAACTATAATGTCGTAAATAACAATGGAAGTATATCTGCAACCGACTTTGTAAATGAAAGCGGTGCAAGCTTTATAAACATGGGAGGATTCTATATCTCCGCCTGGAAGACAGCGCGCACTTTCTGCACTTGGATTGACGAGAACGATGAGCTGAGTGATGAAGATAAGACTGAACAGAGCGAGACCATCCTTTCCGATGCTAATATTATTATTCCAAAGCCTTCGTTTATGAATCGCGGCTCCTTTGTGTCCGGCACGGAAGCTTTCCAATTTGGAGATTTCTGGCAAACTGAAGGCCAAATTATAAATGAAGGGAGCTTTATCAATAACGGTAGTTGCACTCTTCAAAATCTAAACTTTACGAGCAGCGGAGAACTTGAAAATTACGGCGACTTAAAGATGCTGGCCTGCACTTTTGAACTGAGCTCCGATTTTGATAATCAGGGAGTGACGAGTGTTTACGACAGGTACTACGATAATAAGGCTGAAGGGAGCGAAAATGAGCTCTGTGAAGGCGTCGAGCAACTGAAAAACCAACTTAAAGAGGGATCTCAGGAACTTATAATGGTAGCTCGCGTGTACAGCCATGAGGCTTTTAAAGCAGCGCAGGAAATTCAGGAAACATATATCCAAGAAAACGAGGGCGAAAGAAAGTACCGCAGCATGGAAATCATGACCGATTTGGAGATAAGTGAAGATACGAACTTCTCTTATTTCATTGATTATCAGCTGTTCCCGCAGTTGAAAATTAATGAAGGCGGATGGATGACAAGGGCATCCAGCACAATTACAGTAAAGGAGGGCGCTACGCTTACAATCGGTCGAGGATCCTTCCTCCATATAGAGGGATGGGAAGCTGATCAGCCGAGCATATTAGTCCTTGAAAGCGGCGGAACCATACATACGCTCGGGTCGACGGAGTTGGATTTAGAGGCCGCCCACTTGGGCTTCGGACCATTCTCCAAGTTCACAAACAATGGAGGAACAATAAATAACGAAGGATTAATCCATGTAAGCTACGAAGAGGACAGGGAGAGCGAGAACGGCGACCTGATCCGCGTAGGCGATGTTGAAACCGCCCTGCAGGGTGTGCCGAACTGTCGCAAAGAAGTTACGGTATATACCCAAAGCGGATTCGACAAAGCATTGGCCGGCGATTATACCGATGTATATCTGCATGAAGGCTGCTATGCGGAGATAAAAGAAGACACGACTACTGCGATGCATATCGGCCTCGATCCCGGGTGCTCAATTGTGGTAAACGACGGTGTAACTTGGACGATTAACGCTGAGCACTTAATGAATAACGGCGACATTTCCGTCTACGGAAAAATGCTTCTCAATAATGTATTCTTCGAGAATCGCAATAATCTGGAAGTGGGGTTTGCCGAAGGAGATATCCCCGAAGAGGATTACCCGACAATTGAGTTAAACAGTGGCACAAGACTCGAAAATCATAATATTGTGCGCGTCTATCCCATCGGGAAGGTCCGCATTATGCCCGGTGCGAATCTTAGCGGAAACGAGCCGGAGGTAGATGATGGCGGCATAGTCGAACATATCGAGTAAAACTGATTAAAAGGTATTCTCAGATGCTCGCCCGAGGAAGTCCTTCCTCGGGCGAGTTTGTTGTTTACAAATAGCAAGAAGGCGATGGAATTTGCATAAAAGTAAATTGCTGTACTTAAAGAGACCCCGGGTCTTTTCTTCTCACGCAAAATATGGTAATATATGGATATAAAGGAGGATAATGTAATGAAGCTGCCCGGAATTAATTTTAAAAAAATCAATTTGCGCAAGATAACGAATGCGGTGATTTGGGTTTTCTGTGCAATCTCCGCGGCAGGAAGCATTCACACTTATATAAATGGAAGAGCTGTAGAAGGTCCGACTGTAATGTACGCAGTTCAAAATGAGCTTCCAACGCCGGAAGGGGGAGGAGCCGAGGTGCAAGAAAATCCGGTACCCGGAGCTAAGGAGATTAGAGGCGAAGGTGTAGCTGAGGCGGCAAAGAAGATAAATATTAATACAGCGAGCAGCGAAGAACTCCAGAGTTTAAAAGGTATAGGTCCTTCCAAAGCGAAGGCAATAATAGAATACAGAGAAGCCTACGGAGGATTTCTTGTTCTGGAAGAAATAATGGAGGTGAAGGGAATAGGGCAGGCGACGTTTAACTCGATAAAAGACTATATTTACATCAATTAATTAAGCATCATAAATCGAAGAATACCCTCATCGATTGACGCAAACAGCACTAAATATTATAATATTCAGCGATAAGGGGGATTTCTATGCTTACGGATTTAGTTACAGATGATGAGCTCGCCAGGATAAACGAGTTGGCAAGAAAGAAGAAAGCGGAAGGGCTTACTGAGAGCGAGACAGCAGAGCAGGCGAAGCTGAGGGAAAAATTTCTTGCAAATTTCCGCAAGCGCTTTCGGGAACAGCTCGAGTGTATAGAGATCGTCGAACCTGACGATCCGAGATTGCTCGAGCAGAGGAGGAAGAGCAGAAACAACTGATGCGTCAAAACGGTCTTAAAAAAGTTCTTCTAGGATTTTCGGGAGGCGTCGACAGCAGCGCCGCAGCGCTGATATTGAAAGAGCGCGGCTACGAAGTTGCGCCTCTTTATTTTAATGTTCTGTCCGAAACAAATTCGTCGCAGCTTAAGAAGGCCGAAAATGCGGCCTCTGCGCTCGGTTTGGAGTTGCTGCATGCAGATATATCGAAAGAGTTTGAAAAACTCGTAATTCAGCCGTTTTTAGCTCATAGACAGGCCGGCATTACTCCGAATCCCTGCGTAAATTGCAATCCCTGTGTTAAGTTTGCGCTGCTCGAAAGGCTTGCAGATGAAATCGGAGCCGAATTTATCGCTACCGGGCATTTCGCGCGCGTCGCTGACGGACCCGGAGACAGACGCATTTACAGAGCACGCTGTGCGGATAAGGATCAATCATATATCCTCTATAGACTTAATCCCGATATCATTTCGAGACTCATTCTGCCTATTGGCGATGCCGATTCGAAGGAAGAATTGAGGGAGCTGCTAAGAAATCAAGGAATCCCGAGCAGCGAGGAAAAGGAAAGCCAGGATATGTGCTTCGTTATAGGCGAAAGTTCTGCCGATTATATAGCTTCGAGAGGCTGTAGCGGGAAAAAGGGACGCTTTCTTTTGAGCGATGGAAGTGTCGTC
>JAAZLU010000173.1 GCA_012799165.1 Clostridiales bacterium | reverse complement strand
CGTCCTATTGTATAATGATATCCGCGCCGAAGGCCTCCGCAAGCTGATCAAAAAAGGGTTCGCAGGGGTCCACCCAGAGCTCGTAATCCAATTTATACTTGTTGCCGGTGGACTTTACGAGTATGGCCACGGGCATCTCGCCGCGAAAGCGCTTCGCAATATCCCTGAAAAGCACAAGAGCCTCGTCCTCGCCGTAGCTTTCGGGGATTATAACCCTAAGCATTGCACTCTTCGGAGAAACGCGTCCTGTGTCAAAAAGCCTTACGCTGCTGGCGAGCAGCTTGGGGTTGCCCTCCTCTTTGAGGTCCAGGCGCCCTTCGACGAAGACAATATTATCCGTCTCTATAACATCGCGGTCGCGCTCGAAGGTATTGGGAAATACCACAACCTCGAGCTCACCGTAGAGATCCTCTATCGTCATGAAGGCCATATTTTGACCCCTCTTGGTGATAAAATTCTTGCTGGCGCTTATTATTCCCGCCATCTTGACCTTCATATTGTCCCTGATAGCGTCGTTCTCGGGATCTGCAAGATCCGCGGTATTCATATCCGTAAGTTTCTGAAGGCGGTCCTGCAGGCTGAATAGCGGATGGCCGGTCAGGTAGATGCCCAGCATCTCCTTCTCCATCTGAAGAAGCGTCTGCGGGCTGAAATCCGCAGCGGGAGGCAATTTTCTGTCTATCTTAATAATAGGCGCATCCCCCTGCCCCGCAAGCGAAAACAGCGAGATTTGTCCTTCTATATTGTTCTTCGCCGAAGCCTGGGCGGAGCTCACCAAATCGCCTATAATGGCGAGTTTCTGAGCCCTGTTCCCCGGGAAGCAGTCCATGGCACCGGCCTTGATGAGGCTTTCGAGGGCCTGCTTGTTTATTACATGAACCTCGAGCCCGTCCATAAACTCAAATATATCCCTAGGCATGTGCTTGGCGCGCTTTTCTATTATCTCCTCTACTATCGCTTCTCCTACATTCTTTACACCGAGCAGGCCATATCTTATCTTGCCGTCTTCGGTTGAAAAGTGCCTCTCGCTCTTGTTCACATTCGGCCTGAGAGTCTCTATACCCCTGTCGGCGGCATTCTTTATGAGGACAGCGACGGCCTTATTGTCTGAGGGGTAGCTCATCAGCGAAGCCAAAAACTGCGCAGGATAGTGATACTTGAGCCAAGCGGTCTGATATGCGAGTACCGCGTAGCAGGCCGCGTGCGCCTTATTGAAGGCGTAGGATGCGAAGCTTGCCATGCTGTCGAAGATGCTATTTGCGACATCTTCCGACACGCCGTTTCTTATGCAACCCGGCACATCCACGCTCCCGTCATCGTTCAGCTTGCCGTGTACGAAGTACTCCCGCTCCTTAGCCATCACATCGGCCTTCTTCTTGGACATCGCCCTCCTTACGAGGTCGGCTCTTCCGTAGGAATAGCCCGCAAGTTTCCTTACGATATCCATGACCTGCTCCTGGTAGACTATGCAACCGTAGGTCGGAGCGAGTATCGATTCGAGCTGAGAGCACAGGTAACCCGTCTTATCCGGAGCCTTCTTGCAGGCGACATAGGTCGGTATTGAGTCCATCGGACCCGGTCTGAACAGCGAAATACCGGCTATAAGATCCTCCATGCATGAAGGTCCCAGATCCCTCATAAAACGAGTCATGCCTCCGGACTCCAGCTGAAAAACTCCGACTGTGTCGCCGCGGGCGATCATCTCATAAACGGGCGCTTCATCGTAATCTATCTTATAGATATCTATGTCCTCTCCGGTATCTCTTTTGATGAGCTCAAGACACTCCCTGATTGCGGTAAGATTTCGAAGACCCAAAATATCCATCTTAAGGAGGCCCAGACGCTCTATCTCGACCATATTAAACTGGGTCGCAAGGCCGCGATCCGTAGACATCAAAGGAACATAGCTGTCCACCGAGTCCTTGGATATGACCACCCCCGCAGCGTGGGTCGAGCTGTGGCGAGCCAATCCTTCCAGGACCTTGGCAGTATCGACAACATTCCTTATATGAGGATCCTGTTCATAGACATTTCGAAAGTCCGGGCTCTGATCGAGAGCTTTGTCGAGCGTAATGTCGAGCTCCGCGGGGATCATCTTGGATATTTCCAAAGATCTGGATATGGGCACATCCATAACCTTGGCCACATCTTTAAACACCGCCCTGGCCTTGAGGGTTCCGAAGGTACCTATCTGAGAGACATTATCCTCGCCATAGCGACTCCTGACATAATCTATAACCTCTCCGCGCCTCTCGATGCAAAAATCCAGATCGATATCCGGCATGGAAACCCTTTCGATGTTCAGAAAGCGCTCGAATATCAGATTGTATTTAATCGGGTCGATATTTGTAATCTCCAGTGCATAGGCGACGATTGCACCCGCAGCCGAGCCTCTTCCCGGACCCACCATTATCCCTCTGGATTTCGCCCAGTTTACCAAGTCCCACACTATGAGGAAATATCCCACATAACCCATTTTCTCTATGGTTTCGATCTCGTAGTTCAAGCGCTCCTTGTACTCTTCGGGGACCGTAGGCGCAAGCGCTCTCATATCGACGGGTGGCTCGTTCGGACATGTTCTGGCATGCGAAGGAACTTGACCGCTGCTGCCGTAGCGATACTCCAGACCCGTCCAGCACAGGTATCTGAAATAGGACTGCTGGTCGTAGCCCTCCGGCACGGGGCATTCGGGTATATGATAATTCCCGAACTCGAAATCGAAGTCGCACTTGTCCGCAATCTCCTGCGTTCTGTTCACGGCATCCGGGATATCGGCGAAGATTTTCTTCATCTCCTCCTCGGATTTCATGTAGAACTGGTCGCCCTCGAAACGCATGCGATCCGGGTCGCTGAAGTTGGACTTCGTCCCTATGCAGAGCAGCACATCGTGGGCATATGCGTCCTCGCGATTCACATAATGCACATCGTTGGTAGCAACGAGGGGAATGTCGAGCTCCGCGGAGAGCTTCTTCAGGGCCGGCTTAATGCGAATCTCCTCCTCCAAGCCCTGATCTTGAATTTCCAGATAGAAATTACCCTTGCCGAAGCAGTTCTCCAGCCAAAGAGCCTCCTGCTTTGCGGCCTCGTAGTTGCCTCCGAGCAGATGCTGCTGAACCTGCCCTGCGAGGCAGGCGGACAGAGCGATGAGCCCCCCGCTGTACTCGGAAAGCAGCTCTCGGTCCGCGCGAGGCTTATAATAGAAGCCGCTCCTGTATGCCTCGGAGACGATCTTAATGAGATTCTCGTAGCCCTCCGCGTTCTTTGCAAGCAGCACGAGATGCCCTTGATGCCTGTCGGCCACAGCATCTTTATCGAAACGGCTGCGCGCAGCCGTGTAGATTTCGCAACCGATTATCGGTTTAATCCCCCTGCGCTTGCACTCGTCGTAAAATTGGACGGCACCGAACATCGCGCCGTGGTCGGTGATCGCGAGCGAATCCATACCGAGCTCGACGGCTCTGTTTACAAGTTTATCTATTCTCGCAGCCCCGTCCAGGAGACTATATTCCGTATGCACATGAAGATGTGTAAAACTCATTTTTACCCCGTTGTTTGTTAAAACTTCTGTAGTATTAGAGCAGTCTCAAATCCGGATTTTTTCAATCCCTGAGCAGGCTCAAGTCCAGTCCTTCGAATTTTGAGAGCATGCCTGCAAGAGCTGTCGCTATCCTCGCGACTCCTCCTTCGCAATCGCTCTCGATATTGATAGGCATCAGAGGATCGTGAAGCGATTTTCTTATGAGGAACCAACCCGCAAAATCTTCCGCCTCGCAGTTTACCCGAACGCCTTCGTAGTTGGGAAGCTCCAAGCTCATGCGTATGGCACTTGCGGGCTCTCCTTCAAATTTCTCTATCATAAGCCTCAGATCCTCGAGCACCGCATCGGCATAAGAAGCGAAGTCCGATGCGAGGACGGGAAGCCTGAATTCAGCAGCTTCCGCAGGCTCCTTTAAATCCTCTATAAGCGACTCTATCGCCCTGCCCTCCCTCTTGAGCTGCGCAGTCTTTACGACAATCTTAGTCGCAAGATAGGCCCCGTCGTCCAGGAAATAGTTCTCCTTAAGGGCGGCGTGCCCTGAGGTTTCTATGGCGAGCGGACAGAAGCGGCCCTCCTCGTTGAGCTCGACGGCCTTGTTGATTACATTCCTATACCCTCTCTTGTAGCGCAGATGCTCGTAGCCCCGACCGACGAGAAATTCGTGCAGCTGGGTACTCGTTATGCTGTCGGTGACTATTATGCCGCGATTGGAAGCCAGAAGAGCAGCAAGCGCAACTATGCCGTTCCTCGCTATGCTGCGACCGTCGGAGCCTGCCACGGCCATGCGGTCGACATCCGTGTCGAAGATTATGCCCAAATCCGCCCCGGACTCCTTAACTCTTTCGCAGAGGGAGCTCATCGCGGCCTCGTCCTCGGGATTGGGAGAATGATTGGGAAAAGTTCCGTCGGGCTCCAAAAATTGCGATGCGCTTATATCCGCGCCCAAAGGCGCAAGAACTTCCGTGGCATAAAAGCCTCCGGCACCGTTTCCGGCATCGACTGCAATCTTGAGCCCGGCGAGCGGTTTATCTTCCTCGCTTTGCTTCAATCCGGACGATATAAGTGACCTCAGATGCGCCGAGTACAAATCCATAAGAGGCGACTTGCGGCACTCTCCTCGGAAAGACTTGTCGCAGGGCTCCGGAAAACCGCGGGCAGCGGTCCTCAAAATCTCCGTTATGTCAGCCTTATCCAGGCCGCCCTTTTGCTTCTCAAAAAACTTAAATCCGTTTCTATCCGAAGGAAGATGGCTGGCGCTTATCATTATCGCTCCGTCGCAGTCGGTCTGAGGAAATATGCATGACATAAACATGGCAGGCGTAGATGCGAGCCCTGCATCGGAGACTCTCGCCCCCAGCACCGACAGAGCCTCGCACATAATCTGCTGCAGGGCGGGTCCGGTAATTCTCGAGTCCCTTCCTACCGCAATATGAAGAGCATCGGGCTTTTTGCCGCTAACGCCGGATAGCCAAGTTACGAAACCGAAGGCTATATCCGCAGTGGAAGCAGGCGTAATGTTCGCCTCCGCCTTTCCGCTTATTGCGACTCCCCTAATATCGCTTCCGTTTTGTAAATCGAGATACTTCATAATTCTCCTTTCCCGAATATGGGCTGAAGCATTGTCCGTCGTAAACGGAGCCGAAGTCTCCCTCCGGCTCCCCATCCAAATCATAGCTGATGCTTACTACTCTCGACACTACATACAAGCTCCGGCATCAAAATCGCTTTCGCTTATCCTTATGCCGTAATTAGTATATACTAACTCCAGAGAAAATCCATCAGTTTACGCGTCACCTGCGGTAGTTCCTCCAGCAGGCTCTTGCGCTCGACCCTCTCGGTCCACTGATGATACTCCTTGGATACGGGGCCGTAGAGCACAAAGGGTATGCTGTTTTCTGCTATGGTCTCGAAGTCCAGATCGTAGAGCCTTCCGTAGGTGGGCGTGTTTTCCTTAAAAATCGCGTAGTCGAACTTCTTGCCCATCGCACAGTAACTTCCGTCGGATATTCCCATAAAGTAATGCTCGCTGTAGGTCTTTCTTCCGAGCTTTTCCGCTTCCTTCTTCACCACTTCGTAAGCCTTCGTCGCGGTATTCTCATGACCTTCTATAAGGTCGCTGTTCACCGGAGGATAGAAGGGCGGAGCGAAGGCGAGGAGAACTGCCGGCTGCTTAAGGTCCGCATAATCCATAACCTTTTCCATTATCTCTATGGTCGCATCCGGAAAGTTGAGCTCCCCTCCCTCGACCTTCCGGGTGATTTTATCGTAGAGTTCGCTCCTGAAAGCCTCGAATTTCTCGCCGTCTCTTTCCGCAAGCTTGGCGGAAAGCTCCGCATATGTATATACTTCGGGCTCGTACTTGATTTCCTCCTTCTCCACCGTGGCACCCATATTCTTAAACTCTTCGTACTTGGCCTTGACATCGCGGGCGGCCTCGTCGAGAGCTTCGCGCGAAATTTCCTTGAGCCTGCCTATAACTTCGTCCGGAGTCCGCTCAAAGCAGAGCAAGGTAAAATAACCCGACGTGCGCAGCGGTATGGTCACATCGTAGAGCTCTTTCATATCACGGTAGCGCTGCCAGGTGGGCGGACTGGTAACCTCCCCGTCGAAGCTGTCGCAAAACTCCAGCGCCTTCTCCGTGCGCGCATATATTCCGTTCATTATACTCATGGGTGATAAGCCGTTGAAGCATTTGCCGACATGGGCGGTAACACCCTGAACCATCACGACGGGCATCATCTTGCCTACCGTTCCCAGGGACATCGACTGAGCCACGCCGGAGAGATTGGAAGGTTCGGGTATTATCATCATTCTTATATCCAGATTATATTTCTTAACCAGCTCGCGAATCAGCTTAGCGCCTTCCCTCATCCCTGCGGAAAACGACTCCTCATCGGGCACCGCCACGTACATGTGGCACCCCGGAAGCTTACCTTCCTCGGCAAGCTTCACATTTTCCTCGAGGAGTGCGATATGCACCGCATGACCCCCCTTCATATCGGCTACGCCCCTGCCCCAAATCCAGTCGCCGCTCTCCATGTCGGCCCTGGCCTCGGAATCGAGATTCTGCAGGGCCAGATCCGCATCCAGATCGTCTCCTATCTCGTAGGCAAAATCCTTCAAGGGCCCGTAATTGTCGGTTCCCACGACATCGTAATGCCCCGAGGATATGATGGTTTTAGGGGAATTTCCTAATACGAGAGCCCAGGCGACTCCGCGGCCATAGATATCGCCCGGCAGTGGCGCAAGCCCCGTCAACTCGGGATGTTTCTTAAAATAGGGTATCTTTTTGAAATAGTCGGCAAGCCATTCGCCCGCCTTGTACTCTTCGTGCGTGCAGCTGACGCTCTTTAGCGCGACCAGCTCCTCCATAATCTTATAAATCTTGTCTTGCATTTTAACCCTCCCGGGTTATAACGAGTTTCAAAATAAATTGTTTGCTATATACCCAAAGCCGTGCGCAGCTCGGGCGTAAGATAGCCGTACACGCGAGCGGCGAGCCTTGCAGGTATTCCGAAAAACGGTTCCGCTATGCTTCCGGATATGGCGGCTATGGTATCGGAATCTCCTCCTATGGATACGGCGTTCCTGATGCAGTCCTCGAAGTCCTCCGCCTCCAAAAAGGCGACGATGGCCTGCGGGACGCTGCCCTCGCAGCTGTCGTCGAACTTGTATTTCGGGCGTATTTCATCCAAGGTAAAATTCAGATTGTAGTAGTTCCCCAAATGATCCTTTATCTGCTGCTTGGTCTCGCCCATCCTCGCCATATATATCGCCTGAGCGACCGCCACCGCCCCCTTAACACCGTCCGGATGGTTGTGAGTAACCTCGGCTGAGTAGGTGGCTAGATTGGTGGCCTCGTCCATAGATTCGGCGAGCATTCCGCAGGCGGACACCCTCATAGCCGAGCCGTTGCCATAGCTGTTATAGGGCCGCGGATTTGGATTGTTGAACCATTCGGTAAACATCGCTCCGTAACCCGCATCCGGGTAGAGCTTGGCGTATTCTATCATGCGATTTTGCATCTGTCCTATAACGTTGACCGTCGAATTTGCCTTGAATTCCCTTACCGCATAGCAAACGGCACAGGTCAGCACAGTGTCGTCGGTGAACTTGCAGCCTTCCGAAAACAGCTCGAAATCCTTTGTCTTAATGTTGTCGAATTCGTATATCGATCCCACGATATCGCCTATGATGGCCCCGAACATCTCTCTCTCCTTTTCCGCTTTTTAATCGCTAACTTACTAAAATATTTTACCATAAAATCCTCGTCCGTGCATTAAAACGGAGACCCGCGCAGCGCGCAGGTCTCCGTAATTTATGTCTGCTGTTAAATATGTTTATCTTGCTCGATTAGAGCAGTCCGCCGAACTTCAGAAAGAGAGGTGCGAATACGACTGCAACTATGGTCATCAGCTTTATGAGTATGTTGATCGAGGGTCCCGAGGTATCCTTGAAGGGATCTCCGACGGTGTCTCCGACTACGGCCGCGCGGTGGGCTTCACTGCCCTTTCCGCCGTGAGCGCCGCCTTCTATATATTTCTTGGCATTGTCCCAAGCCCCGCCGGCATTCGACATGAACAGCGCCATCAGGACGCCCGTTACGAGGCTTCCGCAGAGCATGCCGCCCAGAGCCTCGGGTCCCATTATAAAGCCTATCGCCAAAGGAGCCACGATTGCAAGCAGCGCGGGTGCTATCATTTCGTGAAGAGCAGCCTTAGTAGAAATGTCGACGCATCTCGCATAGTCGGGCTTGGAAGTGCCGGCCATGATGCCGGGATCCTCTCTAAACTGGCGCCTTACTTCTTCTATCATCTGGTTGGCGGCCTTTCCCACGGAATTCATGGTGAAGGCCGAGAAGAGGAAGGGGAGCATGCCGCCGATGAAGGTCCCCGCTATGACCATGGGATCGAGCATATCGATTGTCTTGAGCTTAACAACCTCGGAGTAAGAAACAAAAAGTGCGAGCGCAGTCAGTGCGGCCGAGCCTATCGCAAAGCCCTTTCCTATCGCAGCCGTGGTGTTTCCTACGGAGTCTAAAGTATCCGTAATATTTCTGACTTCCTCCGGGAGATCCGCCATCTCCGCGATTCCGCCGGCATTATCCGATACGGGGCCGTATGCGTCGACCGCTATCGTCATCCCTGCAGTGGAGAGCATTCCGACTGCCGCGAGAGCTATGCCGTAAAGTCCGCCGAAGTAATAGGCCACGATTGTTCCTATCGCTATAATTATCATGGGAAAGACTGTGGAATGCATACCGACGGCGAGACCAGATATTATGTTAGTCGCCGGACCCGTCTGAGATTGCTCGGCAATCCTCTTTACGCTGCTGTAGTTATCAGCTGTATAAATTTCCGTTATCTTTCCTATCGCCGTTCCGACGACCAGGCCGCTTATGACGGACCAACCCATCGCAAAGGTCCCGAAGAACTGCTTGCTAAGCAGGATGGAAGCCACGGCTGCAAGTATAGCAGCGATATAGGTTCCGGCATTCAACGCATTGGAAGGATTGGACTTATCGTCACCCTTCACAGACAGAATTCCCACTATGGAAGCAACTATTCCGACGGCGGAAATAATCAGCGGGAATTCGATGCCCTTTTTCGCGTCGAATTCAAAACTCGCCGCAAATGCCAAAGCTACCGCGGATATGATTGAGCCCACATAGGATTCGAAGAGGTCCGAACCCATGCCGGCCACGTCACCGACGTTATCTCCTACATTGTCGGCGATTACCGCGGGATTGCGGGGGTCGTCCTCGGGGATACCCGCTTCGACCTTACCTACCAGATCGGCTCCGACGTCCGCAGCCTTTGTATAGATTCCGCCTCCGACGCGCCCGAAGAGGGCCATCGAGGACGCGCCCAAGCCGAAGCCGGTTAGGCATCTTCTTACGGTATCCGGGTCCAAAAGAACGCAAGCGAGGCCCACGCCTAAGACTCCGAGACCGACAACGCACAGACCCATCACTCCGCCGCTTCTGAAGGCAACCTT
>JAAZLU010000172.1 GCA_012799165.1 Clostridiales bacterium | reverse complement strand
TTAAGATACAAGGAGCCGAAGCCGTCGACCTTTCCTTCTATATCGTGGCCGTCGACGGGCACATCGAGTATCCTAATACCCTTCACTTTTGCCCCCTGTTTTATGGTGTCTTTGCCGACTTTCAGATCTCTGATTATCGTCGCATTGTCTCCGTCCTCGATAGGATTACCGTTGGAATCCCTTACTATCGAAGCCTCCTCTGCGGCTCTTGCGCACTCGTCCGTCCATTCAAAAAAGCAAAGAGGACAGATGTAAAGGTGTCCGTCTTCGTAAGTATGTTCTCCTTCGCATTTGGGGCATACAGGTAAAGCCATCGTTTTCTCCTTCCTTTTTAAGTCAATCTGTCGTTTATGTTGTAAAGCGGTGGTTTCACTGCTAATTGCGAGCCTAAGCAGAGTCTTTTGCAGCTGTTTAATTATTTACCGAATTCAAATACTCCTGTTTATATTTTTCAAAAGTCTTGTAATCTTCCGCGAAATTGTGAGCCCCGCTCTTGTCGGGCTTGAGCACATAGTAAATATATTTACTCGTCTCCGGGTGAAGAGCCGCATATATGCTCGCTTCGCCCGAAGAAGATATCGGGCCGACCGGCAGCCCCTCATACTTGTATGTATTGTAGGGCGAATCTATTTCGAGATCTTTATAGAGTACCCTGTCCTTCCATTCACCCAGCGAATACAAGACAGTGGCGTCTATTTGAAGCAGCATCCCCTTCTTCAGCCTGTTATATATCACGGAAGAGATGAGTGCGCGATCCTTATCCACCGCGGATTCCTTTTCAATCAGGGAAGCAAGAGTCGCGATCTCTCGCGCGGAAAGCGCCGCTGCCCTATCGTCCAGACCCTCTCTGCATTTCTCGTAAACAATCTCGTACTGCTTGAGCATCCTGTCTATTATGCCGTGCGCGTCCGTGCCCGGATATATCTCGCATGTGCTCGGAAATAGAAAGCCTTCGAGCCTGTTTTGCCGGGCATCCAATGTGCCGCTGGGATCGGGCTCGGCCTCTATCCCATCTAAAAATTCGTAGTTATAGTCGTCCGCGCAGGCATCGTAGAACTGCTGAACATCACTCAGCATGCCCTGCTCCACGAGCTTGGCGGCAGTCTGCCTTATCGTGTAACCCTCGGGAATTGTAAATTTAACCGTCGCGCTCTTTCCGCACTGCAGCTGCTCCATTATCTTGGTGGTGCTCATCGATGCGGAGAGCATATAGTCTCCGGCCTGAAACTTCCCGTCCAGCTCGTTTAGCCGCGCCTTAAGAGAAAACTTCCAAGCGCTCTCTATAATTCCGCTCTCCTCGAGTATCTGCGAAATCCTCTTGGTGCTCGCACCGGAGGGGATATTAATTAAGAAGCTCTGATCCGAGGAGGGATCGAAGACTTCGTCGTAATTCTTTGAGGAAACGAGATGATTTCTCACAAGAATAAATGTAATCGCTGAAAAAATTAACAGAAGAATCAGAACCGGAACCAAGCGGCTTTTCTTCTTCCTAGTCGCTGCCCTAGCCATAAAAACCTTCGCGACGCAGGGGCGTCGCCCTTTCCGTAATCTCCGGCTACTTAGCCCTGCTCAGGTACGAACCTGTCCTGGTATCTATTTGAATAACTTCTCCCACCTCGATAAATATGGGAACCTGAACGATGGTTCCGGTCTCGACGGTGGCACTCTTCGTAACATTCGTCGCGGTATCTCCCTTGATTCCGGGCTCGGTCTCTATAACCTTAAGTTCGACGAAATTGGGTGCTTCGACGATAAAGGGCTTATCCCTGAAGAACTTGACTGTCGCTCTATCGTTTTCCTTCAGATACTTCATGGCCTCCTCGACGAGCTCCTCAGAGAAGGGAATCAGGTCGAAGGTCTCGGGATCCATGAAGTAATAAAGATTATCGTCTTTATAGGAAAAAACCATCTCTCTGGTCTCGATGTGAGCGCTCTCGAACTTGTCGCTGGGGTTAAAAGCTTCCTCCTTCGTGGCTCCCGTAAGTATGTTCTTATACTTCGTCCTCACGAAAGCCGCGCCCTTTCCCGGCTTAACATGCTGGAACGAGATAACCACATGGGGTTCGCCGTCTATCTCGAATGTCACTCCGTTTCTGAATTCACTTGCACTTATCATAGCTTGCCTCCAAATCGCTTAACTATAGTATTATCAACTCTTTCGTTGCTTTTGACGCGAGATTTATTATACCATCGGCCGTGACCACGCACAAGTCTTCGATGCGCACACCGAACTTACCCGGGAGGTAGATCCCCGGCTCTATGGACATAACACAATTCTCGGGAATAATCTCCTTATAGGTCGGGGAAAAACGCGGAGACTCATGAACCTCAAGGCCGCAGCCGTGACCCAGCCCGTGTCCGAAATATTCTCCGTAACCCGCCTCCGCGATGATGTCCGCCGCAATCGCATGACATTCGTCTCCCTTAAGGCCAGCCTTTATCCTATTGCAACAAGCCAGCTGCGCCTCCAGGACGATATTATAAATCTTCTTCATCTCGTCGCTTGCGCTGCCGACCGCAACAGTCCTGGTTATGTCCGCATGGTAGCCGTTTACGACGCATCCGAAATCCAGAGTTACGAAATCGCCCCGTTCTATCAGCTTTTCTCCGGGCACCCCGTGCGGATAGCTGCTCTTTGCTCCGCTCACGCATATCGTATCGAAGCTTAGCCCCTCTCCGCCGTGGGTGAGCATATAATATTCGAGCTCCGTAGCGATGGTCCTCTCGGATACGCCGGGCCTTATCTTTGAACATATGTAGTTGAAGGCGTCGCAGGAAATTTCCTCCGCCATCCTTATATATCCGATCTCTTCCTCGTCTTTAATCTCCCTGAGCTTCTCCACGAGGCCGCTTACGGGAACAATCCTCTTTCCGCTCAGTTTCTCAGTAAATTCAAGATAAGTGCCGAGCATCAGATGATCTTTTTCGACTCCTATATTGACCGCAGCTAGCTCGGAGAGAAAGTCCACCGTCCTTCTGTTCGCGCTTGTTTGCTGAAAT
>JAAZLU010000171.1 GCA_012799165.1 Clostridiales bacterium | reverse complement strand
GCCGCTATCATAAATCTCGGCGGAAATGTAAGGCTGCTCGGAAGAAAGCCGGACGGCAAGGATTGGGTCGTCGGCATAGAAGATCCTGCTAGCGGAAGAAGCGACGAGGCACTTCAGAACCGCGACACTGTTGGAACTGTTACGGTAGAGGGCGGCTCGGTCGTAACTTCGGGAACCTACGAGCGCTGTTTCGAGGAGGACGGCATTCTTTACTACCACATACTCGACCCGCGAAGCGGCTATTCGGTAGAGAGCGATTTAATATCCGTGACGGTAATGGGGCCGCTCTCCGAGGAATGCGACATTCTCTCCACGAGCTGCCTCTTGCTCGGCTTAAAAGAGGGCAGGGAGCTGATCGAACGAAGCGAGGGATACGAGGCAGTGTTCATAGATGAAGACGGAGTTATAAGCACCAGCACAGGCGCAAACTTTGCCATTGTAGGACGTTGATTGGCGCTTTGGTTGTGATATAATACAGAGTGGTGCGGTATGCGCATATTTGAGTACAGAGGTCATTGCAGTGAAGCTAAACACGGCGGCTAAAAAAATAAAATCCGAAAGGGGTGCATCGATAACTTTTGCCCTCCTAATATTCCTGGTCTGCGCCGTGGTGGGTTCTATCGTGCTCAGTGCAGCGACGGCCTCTGCGGGCAGGCTCAATAAGCTTGCGGAAAGCGACAGGCGCTATTACAGCGTAAGCTCCGCGGCGGAGCTGATAGTCGAGGCTCTGGACGGCAAAGAGGTCGTAATTAGCGGCGATAGAGACGATGTAACCACGACTGTTACAACTTATAAGGTTAATGCCGACGGCAGCGTGGAAGTGGATGGACCCTCCGTCGTTACCGGTCCCGTATCCGGCACTCCCGGAAATGTATCGCTTACTCAGACGGGAGATGCCGACAGCTTGCTCTGCCTGGCGACGAAGAAACTCGTCTTCGGAAACAATAATCAGGCTGCTTCCAACGACTATTTCTGGGACAGTACTTACAGTCCCGGAGCTCTGGTTACCAACAACGATGTAATCAGCGATCTTGAGTTATCGCACCAGAGAGGCGCAGATACACTCTCCGAGCTGCAGGTGGACATAGATGTAAAAATAACGGAGAAACGGCTTCATTTGATACTTAAGAATCATGCGAGTGCCGACGAGGCGGTATATACCATTGAGCTGTTCTTCACCCCCGCCTACAATACCATAATCAGCAAGAGCTCGAATACACAGACTGCTATAGACAATACCTTGATGCCTGCGAAGTTTAAGGAAACGGTGACCCTCACGGAGACCTATACCAAGACGACGACGGTTTATTGGAGTCTCAGCGAGATAAAGAAAGGGCAATAGGCAAATGAAGGCGGCGGTAAGAAAAGGCCTTAAGGCCGCAAAACTCAAGATTTTAAGCAATGGAGGGGAGACGCTTACGGAGGTTTTGGTATCCCTCCTTATTGCCGGTCTTGCGCTGGCCATGTTTGCCGGGATGATTCAAGCTTCCATAAATATCGTCGATTCCTCGGAAGCCAAGATGCAGGAATATTATACTGCTAACAATAATTTGGCGCTTAAGACGATCCCCGAAGCTACAGGCGGCACTGTAAGCCTCACGAAGGGTACAGATATCTACAATCTTTTCCCGGGCTCCTCCGGTGTGGATGTCGATTATTTTGTCAACGACAAGCTCGGCGGAGTTGAAGTTATGTCTTACGAGAGGGAATTGCCGTGAAGAGATTTGCTAAAATTAGAAACAACGGCGGCTTTAGCCTCGTGGAGCTGCTCGTAGCCATAATTATACTTGGGCTCGTAGGCACGGTAGTGGCCGGCGGCGTACCTGCTGCTGTGGGTGCCTATAAAAAGGTGGTGGAGAAGGCCAATGCTCAGCTCTTGCTTACTACGACGACGAATGCACTGAGAAACGAGCTGGATACAGCTTCGAACATCAGTGAGGGAGACGGAGGTACAAGCCTAAGCTTTATCAACAGCAGAAATTACAATCTAAAGATAAAATCCGCCGCGGATGGAATAAAGGTGGAATACGTGGAAGAGGGGAGCTCCGACCCTGTATCGTATCTCCTCGTATCCGAGGCCGCGGCCTCCGGAAATCTCCGAGTGGTATTTGCCGACGTCGATTATGATGCGGCGACCGGCACGATTACCATAACGGATATGAAAGTGCTCAACAACGAGAACAAGCAGCTCGCTTCCCTCGGAACATATACAATAAATGTACTCAGATAGATTCCCGAAATGCAGAGGGTTCAAATATCATGAAAAGCGCAATTAAAAAATTTAAGAAGAGAGGGGCCTTCTCTCTTGTGGAGGCGCTTATAGCGGTGGCGCTCATAGGAATATTAGCCGCGGTTACCTTTATTGCAGTTGCCAGATATCAGAGAAACATGCAGCTGCTGAAGATGGATGCCACGGCCAAGGAGATGTTTATCGCCGCCCAAAACCACCTAAGTATGGCCGAAGGGCAAGGTTTTCTCGATATACCGGCGAGCGGATTCGGAACCCCGGAAGGCGGTACCGGTCCGGAAGTGCGCTATCTAATGGTCGACGGCAAGTCTCCGACGCTCAACGACTCGACATCCGTGCTCAGCCTTATGCTGCCTGTGGGCTCCATCGACGACGGACTGAGGACGGGCGGAAACTATATAATACGCTATCAGAAAGAACCCGCCCGCATACTGGATGTCTTTTATGCGGAAAACAGTGGAAGGTTTGCGCATGAACCGGCCTTTGAAGAGGGGCAATACAGCGCGCTTTTGGGCATTCGTGAAAATTCTGACGAACGAAAAAATTACAGTTATAGCAGCACCGTAAAGGGAGCTGTCATAGGCTATTACGGCGGAGTCGCCGCTGCGGATATTCCGGTCGCCGGCAAGGTAAAGGCGCCATCTTTGAGCGTCGAAAACGGAGACAAGCTCCAGGCTGTTGTTACATGGACAAAGACCGAGGCCGGCGAAAAGCTGTTTCTGGTTATAAGGGGGCTTTCGAGCGGTGCCGAAACATCTCTGATAGGGTTCGATACCTCCGACTTGCCGGGCACATACATCCGTTCCATCCCACTTGATGATATAAGCGGTGCCGACACTCGTTTTTGCGATGTAGTAAAGAATTCCACCCTTGCGACGAAGTTTTGGCCCGGGGAGGATATAGAGATTTACGCGAAGGCGTTCAATTCCGGCGGCCTTTCCAATATTAGCTACAGTGCCAAGCTTATTACAAATAGCCTATTTGCTTCCGTGAGCGGCTCTACAGGCGACAGAATTGCAAACATATCCTCCATACGCCACCTCGAAAATCTGGACCCGGCGATATCCTCCTTGGATGTGGCGAACACGGGTATAAAGAGTGCCGTTCAGCAGAATAACCTGTCTTGGGCCAGCTATAGGGAAGCTGTAAAGGGAGGGGGTACGGTCAACAATGTAAAGATATACGATGCCGATGATGTTCCTACCTCGGCGGGCTGCTACATGCCCATCAACCCTTACTACCTCAGCTCCTACGATGGCGGCGGTCGTAAGATAGACGGCATAAAGGTCGATACGGCGGGAGACGCCGGCCTTTTCGGCACGCTCAATTCCACGGCGGGCATCGAGATTAAAAATCTGGAGCTCCTCAATTTCGATATCAAATCCACTGCAGGAAATGCCGGAGCTCTGGCCGGCTCGATAAATTCCTCTGCGCTCCTTTCGGAAATATTGGTCCGCAACGACATAGAGGACGACTCGACACTCAAAATAAATGCTGAAAATTCGGCCGGAGGTCTCGTCGGCGCGATAGTTAATAACGGCACTCAGAATTTCGCTGCGCAATACTGCGCGGCGTCCGTCTATGTTAAGTCCACAAGCGGAGCTTCCGGCGGTCTTATAGGCAGCATAGGGAATAGCGAAAAGCCCGCAACAAGTGCTACGATAACGGGCTGCTATTCCGGCGGCCACACAGAAGACGGGAAATATGCCGATACAAGCTTCAACGTAATAAGTAATACTACAGGAGGTATCGCTGCGGGCGGGCTCATAGGAGATGCATCCGCGGCCAATATAATTGTCAACAATAGCTATTCCACCTGCTCCGTGAAGGGTGCAACTCCGGGCGGCTTTATAGGCAAGGTCGGAAGCGGCAGCATAAGTAACTGCTATTCCACGGGTAAGGTTAGCAAGGGAGGTGCGCAGAGCGTCCACCCCTTTGCGGGCGACAAGGGAACAGGGGTTACATACACAGGCAACGAATATCTCCAAGGCATATCGGGCTCCGAGCTGGCGCAAGGAGATGTGGCGACCGGGAAATCTGCCGAGGATATGACTTCGGCTGATAAGGGGCCCGCCGTTCCATACGATCCAAAGGTTCTATCCGAGAACATAGAACCTTCCGGCAGCGTAAGCTATAAATTCAATACTATCGCCAATTTGATCCCCTCATTAGGGGCAAATTCCTTTGTTAGAGCTCACTACGGCGACTGGCAGAAGTCCGGCATTATCGCAGGCCCCATTAAAGCGACCATAGTTAACGGAAACGATCTCATAGTATATTTGGAGTTGCCGCGCACTACAGGTATGACCTCGGCGGAAGTGACTCTTGCCCTAAAGCGTGCAAGCAGTCCCGACAGTGCACCCGTCTACATATCATATCCCATGAAGCTCACTAAGGGCGGCGGGGGTTGGACTGCGGTTCTGGAAAAGCCCGGTGCTCCGGCAAGTGTACAGGCAATATGCAATTACCTTACATTTTTGGAAACCGCAAGCGGTGGCGAGGATATACTGAAAATTGGCGTTGTACTCGACAGTGTCACAAAGCAGGGAGCTCACTTTACTCAGCTCACTGCGGGCAGCAGCATAGAGCCGGGAGAGGATATAGCTATAAGGGCATGCTCCGGCAAGGTCAACAGCTGGGGCGAGATAGCCAACGATTACGAAGTTAAGACAAACAGTCTCTTTGCGGATAAACTGCCGCCGAGCACTAGCTTCAATCCCACTGCGGAAACCGCGAAGATAGCTTTTGCGCGCCATTTGCTCAATCTCGACCCCCTCGTCTCCGAAGTTCGCGATGGAATAACAGCGGCAAGATTTACGGAGGATGTAAGCTTTACAGGCATCGGCGCCATATACAGCAGCGATGGCAATAAGACGGCCAATTCTTACCATCCCATTTATAATAAGAATTTAACGCTGCTCAACGGATATTGGCATGCGATTTCCGGCATAAATTATGATGCTGCAAGCGACGGCATAAGCGGTACGGCTGCCGGAGCTCTTACCACGCCTGGAAAGGGCAATGCCGGACTATTCCGCCTTACAGACAAGAGCGGCGGCTTTACGATAAATGAGCTTGCTCTTAAGAATTGTAGTTTCGAAACCACGGGCGGCCATGCGGGCAGCTTTGTAGCGGAGACAACGACCATTCTTAACCTCGGCAGCGTGCTCGCGTGTGGGAATACTTCGACGGTTAAAGCCGTTTCCGCTTCCATGATGAATAGTTATGATGCGGGCGGCCTCGTGGGCCGCGCCGGGGCGGGGCTGACTGTAAATAACAGTGCGGCATCCGTTTTGGTGCGGGCAGATATACCAGGTGGTACGCAGACCAGCGGTGCGGCGGGAGGTCTCGTGGGGCATCAGGCGAGCGGAAAT
>JAAZLU010000170.1 GCA_012799165.1 Clostridiales bacterium | reverse complement strand
CGGGGCTTTCAATCTCCTCCTCGTCGTCGTCTTCAATCTCCTCAATACCTATTAATTCCTTAAATTTGTCGAACAATCCCATCTTATAAACCTCCCATTCTCTTGGAATAATCCCTGTCTCCGAATATGGCACTGCCAATTCTCACCATGTTTGCACCTTCCTCTATCGCTAGCTCGAAATCTCCGCTCATCCCCATCGAAAGATAGTCGAAGCTTAGATTAGGATGAGAAATCCGCGAAAGCTCGTCGTAAAGTTGCTTAAGCTCCTTGAAGTACGGCCTTACATCCTCGGGTTCTTCGCTGTACGGAGCTATCTGCATGAGCCCCCGTATCCTCACATTGCTGCAGCCTGCGAGGACTTTGTCGATCAAGGGCGCCGCATCCTCCGAGGAAACTCCGAATTTACTCTCTTCTCCCGCGGCGTTAACCTGCACCAGAACCTCCGCTACCACCCCGGCCTGCTCCGCCCGCTTATCTATCTCTTTGGCAAGGCGCAGGCTGTCCAGCGAATGTATTAAAGCGACCTTGTCGATTATATACTTGACCTTATTCCTCTGCAGATGCCCTATCAAGTGCCAGCGAAGCGGGGAAATCACCTTGTCGTACTTGAGCTCGAGCTCCTGCACCTTATTCTCTCCGAAATCGCTTATCCCTGCAGCGATCGCTTCCTCTATCTCTTCAGGTTCGCGAAGCTTGCTGACCGCGACTATCGTTATATCCTCAGGACTCCTTCCGCTTCTTTGCGCGGCCCTCGCTACCCTGTCCTTTATATCATCTAGTCTGCCCTTTATATTTTCCATTATTCTCCGATCTCCTCGGAGCGCTTCTCCCACTCGAAAACTATTTCCTCTTCCTCCACCGGTGCATTCTCGCTCACGATAACATCGCTTAAAGCTCCCGCATCTCGAAGCACCTCATCATATATTCCTATCGTATTGACCCTCACCGAGTCTCCGTTCTCGTCCTTTTCGTAGAAGCGATCCTCCGCTACGAGACTCAGTTCGTTCTCGAGGTCTTCGGCAAGCACATATACCCTGTAAAAATTGAACTCGCCGTTTATATTTTTTACATAGACCCCCTCATGAACGCTACCGTCCGCCTGCTCCTTTAAAGCGATGGCGCTGGTCGGTATCGCCAATCCTTTATTGTCCTGGGTTATGACCTCAACCTCGCAGTAGCGCAGCTTCTGAAACTCGCTGTAATAGCGCTTGGTCTGGGCGATTATAACCCAGCCAGCTTCAAAGCCCGCCATGCGGCAAACCTTAGCATCTATCCTGTCCTCCCCGAAGCAGACGGCGATCTCCTTACCCATCGAGTATTCGCTCAACTGCTCCTTGTCGATTAGGAGAGCCATGTACCAAGTGTCGCTGTTTACCGTCTTAAAGAGCGTGTCGCCCGCCGACACGGAATCCTTCTTTACATCGACCGGAGCCCAAAGGGTGGGGTCATTCGGAAATCCGAAAGCCTCCGGGGCTAGAGTTTCAATCGTGTCGGGAGAATACATCGTCTCCAGACCGTCGCAAAAGTAGCTCACGACGGAGGTATTTGCAAGCTTGTAACCCTCGCTTACGCCACCCGCCGAATATACATCCGCGACCTTAACCCCCTTGCGGGCCTTTTCCCCTTCCCTTATGTAATAACTGCTCTTACCTCCCGCATCGGCCCTCACGACTGTCTCGTCCCTGATGACGATGCAGCGCGCCGCATTCTTTGTGTACATCTGAGCATAGCGCGCCGTCGATGTCTGCATAAACGCCCCGCTAACGGAAGGTATCACATAAATATATACATAAAGAGCCGCGCAAGCAGCTAAAAATACCACTAAAACGGCTATGCCGCCCTTTTTCTTTGCGCCGCCTTTCATACAGGATATTGTATCACCTTTGCTTTTCTGCTTCAATACCTTGTGTTTCGCGCAGAATCTCGTCTATTATTTTTTTTTCGTCCTTGCTGAACTTTCGCGGGCTCTCCAAGAAGGCCGCAAGCATATCGGGGCGTCTCCTGGCTGTAATCCTCAAAGCCTGTTCGAACTGCCACAATCTGATGAGTTTATGGTTCCCTTCAACAAGAACCTGAGGCACCTCGTAGCCCTCGAAATTTCTGGGCTTTGTGTAATGAGGATACTCGAGAAGCCCGCTGTATATGGACTCTTCCTCGAGGGAGACTTCACTTCCGAGCACCCCCGGCACGAACCTGCAGGCGCAGTCTATCATAACCATAGCCGCAAGCTCCCCTCCCGTAAGCACATAATCGCCTATGGAGACCTCCTCCATATTCCATGCTTCGATTATCCGCTCGTCGATGCCTTCGTAATGTCCGCAGAGGACGAAGAACTCCTCTTCCGCCGCGAGCTCCTGCGCAAGCTCTTGGTCTAAAAGCCTTCCGCGGGGAGACATATAGATTATCCGCTTTCCCTCCGCTCCGCAGGCCCTAAGAGCATCGAATGCCGGCTGGGGGCTCATTACCATCCCCGCGCCGCCTCCGAAGGGAGCATCGTCGGTCCGCCTGTGCTTGTCCTTCGTGTAGTCCCTGATATTCACCGTTTTAATTTCCAGAAGCCCGCCCTGCTGAGCCCTGCCCAACATACTTGCCTCAAGAACCCCGGGAAACATCTCCGGAAATTGGGTTAAAATCGTAATCTTCATAAATCAGAAAGACCCTCGATAAGGTGAACCTTCATGCATCCCTGCTCGATGTCCACATCCTTTACAAATTCCTTAACCGCGGGCAACATAAAGCTACCGCCGTCCGCCCTTCTTATTATGTAGATATCTTGGGCCGAGTTCTGATTCACCTCGATCAGCTCGCCGACATAGCAGCCCGCTTCGTTCATTACGCTCATGCCGATCAGGTCCTGTATAAAATAGACATCCTCCGGCTGCTCGGGCAGATCCTCTCTGCGCAAAAACAGATCCTTGCCGCGCAGTTTTTCCGAAGCGTTCCTGTCGTCGACGCCCTCAAGCTTTATAACCGCCAAATTCTTTGCATAGCGGACTTTTTCTATGGCGAGTTTTTTGCCGTCCAGAATTACGCTCTCGAACTGCGAGAAGCGCTCGAGCTCGTCGGTATACGGATAGACATTCACCTCGCCCTTTATCCCCTGCGGGGAGCTCACCTGCCCCACTTTAATCAAATCATCCATAACTGCCACAACTCCGCCTGCAAATATGCGCAAGTCCGCAGAATTGCGGACTCACAAGCGCGCTAGGAAACGACTTCTACCTCTATTTTTCTGTTTTGCTTCGCACCGGCGGACTTTACTACCGTGCGTATAGCCTTTACGATGCGTCCCTGCTTGCCGATTATCTTACCCATGTCAGATGCGGCGACGCGCAGCTCTATTATTTCGGAGCCACCGTCAGTAATCTCGCGCACGGACACTTCGTCGGGATTGTCCACCAGGGACTTAGCAATCGTTTCTACCAAACTCTTCATCTACGGCACCTTATTCCAAGGCTCCCGCCTTCTTGAGAATGGCTCTGCAGGTATCGGTCGGAACGGCTCCCGCTGCCAGCCACTTCTT
>JAAZLU010000169.1 GCA_012799165.1 Clostridiales bacterium | reverse complement strand
GGGGCTTGCGGATATAGTCGCTCAGCTCGGCAAGGCCAAGGAGAGGGCGGAGGAGCGCAAGCGCCTAAACAGCGAGGCGGCGCGGATGACCGTGTTCTTGATTCCTCTGCTATATGTGGGAACTATGCTGATATCGCTATTCTATCTGGATGTTCCTGTAGGCAAGCTCTTAATAAATCAGTTTACGACCCCCGAGGGGTTGATATTCTTCCTCTTTATCGCTTTTATGCTTGCGCTGAATATGCTGATAATACGCCTCGTAACGAATGTACGAATAGATTATTAGCCTTGCCGGAAGAGCGGGCGCTAAAGGAATTTCAAATGGATAAATTGGAGAGTGTTCGATGGTATTGAAACTGATAATGACAGTGACCTTCTGCGCGGGAATAATGATGCTTTTGCCTTCGTCGGAACGCAGCCTGAGGGACGAAGCCTTGGGATATGTCGGTGCTACTGGGAAGCTTGCTAAGAGTACTGCAATGCATAGGTGGATTGTGCGCATCAAAACCGCACGAAGGCAGGAGAAGATGCAGCGCGAGCTTACGGACTGCCTCTCCTATATAAAGAATCTCGTAATCGTCGGAAGGGGGCAGAGCATGAGCGGGGCGCTCATGCTGGAGGAGCTCGCAGCGATGAGCCGTGAACTTTCGTCGATATTTTTGGATATGGCGGCGAGCTTGCAAATATGCGACGAAGCCAAGGCGGCCTCGGAACTATATAAAGTCCTTCCCTTCAGTTGGGCAAAGGACATAGGCGGCTTTCTTGCGGGCTGGGAGAATATCGCCCCCGAGGATCTTCTCGGAAGCATCGAGATCTATATGAGTGCACTCAGAGAGGAGCGCATCACCAGGCAGAAGCGCAGGGACGAGATGATTTCCGATTTAGTATATTTTCCCGTAGTCGTAAACGCTATGGCCGTGCTCCTCAATTTTATATACGTTGCTTATTTTATTGAACAGCGAGAGATTTTAAACAGGATGTTCATCTGAATGCTGAAAGGAGAAAAACGATGAAACAACTTATAGTTTTGATTTCCATGATACTTCTGGGAATCGCGGTGGCGGTGGTGGTGCTCAGCTTTACGGGAACTGCGAGCACGCTTTCGGAGGGGGTCGAGAGCAAAGTGCAGAGCACATTCAGCGACTATATCCCTTCGGGTAATTAGAGGATGGGCTTATGAAGGCACTGATAGTGATGCTGGCGGCGATAATGCTGGGACTGTTTTTGTTCACCCTGATAGCGGGAGAGCAGGACGACAGCATATACTCGAACGTCAAGGGAGTATGGAAAACTGAAATAGAGCTGAGAAGGATGGAGGACGCGCCGTGAAGCCGCCGCATGTTAGTAAGCGGAGAAGGATTGGTTACGGGATATGAAACAATTTTTGGTGCTGCTTGCGATACTCCCGCTTATGCTGGTATTCTTCGTGCAATTTTCGATGGATCAGATCAATTCGAGCAGGATAGGCCTGCTTTCCGATATGGTCTATGCCGCCAAGGAAGAAGCGAAGCAGGAGGGTTGCTTTACTCAGAAGATAAGGGATGATCTGCGGGCTAATATAGCCCGCCAATTCGACATAGATCCGGATACGATCCTGATAGATGCGACGGAGACTGTGCAGTACAGGCTTATGAGTGCCGACGGATATTCGGAATCGGACTGGGAGAGGGGGCTCATACATTACAGGGTCGAAGTTCCCATAGGAGAGATGATGGCTGGCAGGCGACTTTTCGGGATAGAAGCGGATGAGAACACCTACATGTATGTGATCGATAGCTACACCGCGAGCGAGAAACTGCCATGAAACTGTTTATAACTTTTCTGGGGCTCCTAATTGTATGCTTGAGTCTCCTTTGTTTCAGTTCGGATATCGACAGATATGCGAAGCTACAGATGCACATGAAGGCTCTGGCGGAGGATTGTGCTGCCGGGAGCATGCTCTTTACGAATGCCGAGGAATATGCGGCCGGAAGGATAGTCATAAACGAGGATGATGCCGCAAGATATGTGGATTTTCTGTTAAGTCGGGCTTCGGGCAGTTACGAACTGCTTCGTGAGGGGCGTCTGGAGGCTGAAATTCGCTTATTTGACGAACGAAAGGGCTATGAAGGGAGCGACGTCTTCGGAATCGAAAAAGAATGCCCCTCCTGCGTTATTACGATCAATTGGGAGGGGCCGGATATCTTTCGTCTTCCGTTTTTTGAGTTGAGGACCGCCTCAAGGACGGCGGTCTACGAGTGGGCGGATTAGCAAATCCGTCTTCTTTCGGGAATTATATTGTCGTGAATCTTTTTACTTTTTTCATCGTACATGGACTCGTCGATTCTCTTGAAGAAGCTTTCCATCGAGTCCTCCTTCCTTCGGTATGTGTCGTAACCTATTGAAAAACTTAGCGTGTAAGGTTTATTTTTCGTCTCATTGAATAATTTTACTTCTGTTTTGACATCATCGATGACATCCAAAATTTCTTTTTGATAGTTTACATGCATCAAGATGATAAACTCGTCGCCGCCGCACCTGAAAAGTATCCCTCTTCCGCGCACAGCTCTATGTAACAATTTTCCGACTTCTATAATAGCGTCGTCTCCCACGATATGTCCGAATTTGTCATTAATACCTTTGAGGTCGTCGAGATCCAGCAAGATTCCCGCCAGCACATGGCCGAGATTTCCCTCTTTACTGTGAGCCAACATCAGGTTATTGAGGTATTGTCTGTTGTAAAGCCCTGACAGCACATCCACATAAGATGCTTCATTTTGAACATTGGTAAACAGGGAAGCCATTCCCAGCGATACGCCGAGCCAGACGAGAGAGTATCCATAAAAAAAGTATTGTAGCAGACTTCCGATTAAGATCGGAACCATAAACAATAAGGCGGGAAGAAACAGATACTTGCTTACTTTCTTGCGGTTTGCATAAACCAATACTACTCCGTACGCTAGATAAAAATAAGTGACTGCGTAAGGGATGATATATAAATTCGTCCTTTGATAGATATTATTATGGTCGACCGCAAAAAATACAGGTGTTGCCAGATTAATTAAAGAGCCGATTACAATCGCCGCCGCGGGCAGAGCCACGAAAGGATATATGCGCTTGATTCTTTTTGTATCGTCAAAAAGTTTGCTGTCCGCATATATTGTCCAGCTATAAGCGAATAAGATAGTGTTGATAAACAACATGGCATTCAACACTACAAGCAGGCTGTGATATCCTGGCAGTATTTTGCCGTCCATAAAAAAGACCAGAGATTCGATAATGCATTGCAGAATGTTTAGAATGATCATCGCATAGTAAACTTTTTCGTCGAGCAATCCGTAGCGCATAGGCTTTTTTATACTCGACAAAATTACCAACAGTAAAAATACTGCCGCTCCGTTTGCTATCAAGATGGCCGGAAGATTGATCATTTCCATATTCTCCTTTCTACAATTAATACGATTATATCGTCTTTCGATTTGTTTTAACAGTAAAGTTTTGGCAAATAGTTAGTGCATTCAGGTAAAAATTGGGAAATAAGCTTTTTGCGAGTATTTATTATTGTAAAAACGGGGAGGGTAGGTAGGAAGAATCAAAGAAGAAGGGGGTCGAAAATAAAAAGGAGCGCGAAGATATATCTACGCGCTCCTTTAAGTTTTTTATTCTCTGTTGTCTTGCTTAGCTTTAAATTAGACTTTTTGATTTCAGTTCAGTTCGAGTTGACTTTGCTATCCGATGCTTTTATGCCTCCGCC